>JAJYEP010000037.1 GCA_021785735.1 Thermoplasmata archaeon
CGAAACTGGCAGTTTTCAGAGGTGCGTTTGAAACTGATTCCCATGGATGGATTATGACTATTGATGTCGCAGCAAGTATTGCGACAACGATGACCGCAAGAATCTTCCGTCTGGCGGATGCGAAAGAAAACAGCCTGCCAGTGAATCCTTTTGATGGATCATCTTTTTTAGCCATGGGCGAATTAAACAATTAGCCTATATACATCTTATGCGGCCGCTTTGCTTCCTGTATGCAGTCCTGTCATCCAGAAGAATTATCACATTGATAAAACAGGCAACGAGGAGGAAAATAACCATGACACCGTAGAGTTTGACGACGCGGACACCTCGTATACTCCAAACTGCCAGAGACCCTTCATTTTACGTATCGGATCATATCAAACGGAATTTTCTGCACAGGGGCTTTTAATCACCAGAGGCTTCAGACACCTCTCATTTCGATCTTCCTGTACCTCTGGCAGAATGAGTTGTAGTTCGCCTTGTATTTTATCCACAGATCCTTGTAGTTCTGATCAATCTTCCCTATGATCTTCGCCGGCACCCCGACGGCAATGCTCTCGTCCGGTACCTCAAACTTGGACTTTATGACGGCACCCTCGCCTATTGCGGCCCACTGTCCTATGACGGAGAAATCAGATACGACGGCCTGCATGCCTATGACCGCCCAGTCGTGTATACTGCCTGTATGAATTACGCTCAGGTGTCCGATGGTCACATGGTTCCCTATCGTGGTCTTCTCCCCCGGCCTTGCATGGATAACGCAGTTGTCCTCGACAGCGGAACCGTCCCCGATCACTATGGTCCCATAATCCCCCCTCAGCACTGCACCCGGCCCTATCCATGTCTCCTTCCCGATTCTCACATCCCCTATTATTGTGGAATTTGGGAATATGTATGCCGATTCGTCTATCACCGGTACCCTGCCCTCAAACTCGTAAACTGTCATCGTCCTTCAAGTGATTGATCGTATTTTTAATGTTGGTTTGTTCCTTTATCAAAAGTCAACGTTCCGGAGACTATTTCCTTATCCTATCGAATTCAGCTATCATCCTGCCGGCATCGAAATCAAAATCCCTTATGCCGGTCTCTATGGATCTTGAAGCGGATATCTGGCCGAAAGTGACCGAATCTGCCATGTCGTATCCGTTCTGGAGGCCGAAATAAAGCCCAGCCCTGAACGAGTCGCCTGCACCCACGGTATCCTTCACGCTTGCAGCAGGAATCGAATCCGCGTGAATGATCTCGCCTTCTGTGTAAAGTGTGGCACCGTTCTGCCCCTGCGTCACTATGACCGATTCGCATGCATCCGCGATGTCGCTCTCGCTCCTTCCCAGGATTTTGGTCATGAGTGACATCTCGTACTCGTTGAGAATAAGTATCCTGGATCGGCTGATCATGGCCTCGATGTCCACTTTGCTGTACCGGTAGTTGATCTCCTGCCCGGGATCGAACGTTATCTGAGCAGAAATATCACTGGCCATCGCCGAATACCTGTCCAGCGGGCCCGTGGAAAAATGCACCCTGTCATAGTCCGTCCTCCTCAGATCGGATACGGTCGGGCTCCAGCTTCCCATGGGCCCCTGGTGCATGTAATAGATCTGGTCGTTCCTGTTCGTGACAATGTAGCATATCGGTCCCATTGTATCGTCAGAAACCGTGAGAGTGGAGGTGTCTATGCCGAGTGATTTCAGAAACTCGATGTATCTGGCGTGAGTGGATCTTGAGATCGCACCGTATAGATCGAATGACACACCGATCCTTGAAGCAACTATGGCAAAATTCCCTGCGGTGCCCCCAAATTCCTCCCTCACCGCAGTGACTTCCGATGAACCCTGCCTGTGAAGGTCCGGGGTGACGAGGACAACGTCTATGTTCACATGACCGAAGAACGCCAGTCTTTTGCTCATCTGGTCATGCTATCCCCCGGAGTTATTTAAGACCTGATCTCCTGCAAAAACTTGTCTATTATGATCTCAACCGCTGCAGCCGGTATCGAAAGCTTCTGCGACACCTTCTCAATGCTCCTGGACTCAAGGTACTCCCTCATGATCCTTCTCGTGAGCTGGTCCCCGGCAAAGGAGTCTATGAGATCGGACAGGTTCTCTATGATGCGGTCCTTCTCCTTTATGAGGACCTCCCTCTCCTTCATGAGATCGTCGAGCCTCCTGCTGATCTCCGAGAGCCTGTCAAAGAGCCTTGACGGATCCGTTTCATGCGGTGAAGGCTGCACACTGCCAAAATCCAGATCGTAACGGTTTATGTCAAAAAAATTCCTTGAATAGTCTATGATGAGCGTTGAGAATCCTGTGGGCTTGTACACCTTCCTCTTTGCCCCCATGGAGCTTGAGATGAATCCCTCCGGAACAATGAGCTTGGCGTTTTCAAGAAAAATGAGGTGTTTGTTGATCGCCTGCTGTGATACTCCTATGCTCCTGCTCATCTCAAGAGCATAGGACTTGTCGAGGATCAGCCTCCGGAGTATCTCCCTTCTTGTCTCGTTCTCGAGCGCAGAGATGAAATACTCTATGGAGTCATCCCCGTTCACGGCGCATCACTGCCCTTACTCAATTTTTACCTTCTTGCCGCCGGTTTCTCCCTTTCTCTGCTTGGTCAGCGTCAGGTCAAGTATCCCGTTGGTGAACTTGGCGCTCGCAGAGTCCGGAATAACTGGTTCCCTGAGGTCCACGGACTTGTAGTATTTCCTCGACCCCTCGGTCACGCTTATAACGACGGAATCCTCGTTCACGCTGAGGTCGATGTCGTCCTTGTTGATGCCCGGCAGCTCGACGGTGATGTAGACCTTTTCCTTGTCCTCGTTTATGTCAGTGATCGGCTCCCTGGTCGCGGCATCCGCAGCGAGTGACGGATTGTATCTCCTGAGTTCCGGCACGTTTCCGAATTCCTGGAACTGTGGCTTTCCGTCCGGCCCCATCTTGAAGGTGAAGCCATACACAAAGGGCTCCTCGCCGTCGCTTGCAACGTTCTTCCTGAAGGTGTCGAATATCCTTGTCATCCTCTCGTTGAGCTTCTTGAAATCTATGTCGAAGTCCCCGAAGAAGTTGTCAAAGAAATCGTCTCTCCAGTCATCATCCCTGTTTTTTCTTCCTACCATATTTGTCACCTCTAGTTAACAACCGATGGTTGTCAACCTACGATTACATTATGATATATAAAATTTTCCGGAATTCATAATGAAACCGGTCCATGGGCTTCCTGTGACATCTGGAATTCAGCCCGGTCAGGAAAATACATTGCCATCAAGACAGTAACTTGCGGATCATTTTCCCGAAAGCCCCTGAAATAAAATATAATGATTATAAATGATATCTCTTTACGGGTTTTCACGCAAAATTTTAAGTTATCAGCAATGATAAACATCCGGTGTATCTGTTTTGCAAATTATAAAGGAGGATGTCTTGATCCTTGGCGGCGGTATGGCTGGCCTGAGAGCTGCCGTGGCCGCTGCTGAATACAACAAAAATATCTCCGTGGGGCTCGTATCGAAGCTTTATCCGCTGAGGTCCCACTCCGTTTCGGCAGAGGGTGGAACCAGTGCAGTTCTCAGCCCGAAGGACAACTTTGATCTGCACTCCTATGATACCATCAAGGGGAGCGACTACCTTGCGGACCAGGATGCGGTTGAGAAGTTTGTCAGGCTCGTCCCCGAGCAGATCTATACGACCGATCACTGGGGCTGCCCGTGGAGCAGGAACCCTGACGGCACAATATCGCAGAGAGACTTCGGGGGTCTGAGTTATCCCAGGGCCACCTTCGCCGCAGACAAGACCGGTTTCCATGTGATGCAGACCCTGTTCAGCAGGGCCCTGAAATATGACAACATTCACATTTACAATGAATATTTCGCAACATCGCTGATTGTGGAAAACAATTCCTTCAATGCCATCACAACAATCAACCTGAAGAACAGCGAATACACAGTCTTTCAGGGAAAATCCCTGATATTCGCCGCAGGCGGTGCCGGGAGGCTCTACCAGTTCAGCACATACGCCCATTCCGTGTCCGGTGACGGTGATGCCATTGCGTACAGGGCAGGGCTTCCGCTGAAGGATCTTGAGTTCATACAGTTCCACCCTACCGGACTTGTACCGTCTGGAATACTGATCACCGAGGCTGCGAGATCGGAGGGCGGATACCTCCTGAACAACGAGGGCAAGAGGTTCATGGAGAAGTATGCCGCGACCAAACTCGAAAAGGCACCAAGGGACATAGTATCCAGGGCCATAATGTGGGAGATTGAGGCAGGCAGGGGTGTCAAGGGAAAGTACGGCGATACTGTATATGTTAATCTTGATCTCAGGCACATGGCTGATATCCTTGAGGAGAAGCTTCCCATGATCACCGACATAGCCAAGAGGTTCAACGGCATAGATCCTGCGGAGGAACTTATTCCAGTCAGGCCTGCAACCCATTACACAATGGGAGGGATCCACGTGAACAACGACACCGAGACCCCGGTACAGGGAATATACGGTGCGGGCGAGAATGTGTGCATCAGCATACACGGCGCAAACAGGCTCGGATCAAACTCCACCAACGAATGCCTTGCATTCGGCAACCTGGCCGGCGTGAAGGCCGCGGAATACGCCATGAGCCATTCAATGCCATCCTTAAATAATGACAAAGCAAAGGCCGAGGAGACAAGGCTCTGGGATGATCTCATGAAGAGAGACGGCGGCGAGAACGTCGCAAAGATCCGCGAGGACCTCAGAATCAGCATGGACGCAAATGTCGGGGTTTTCAGGACTGAGGACGGCATCAATAACGGTATAAGAAACATCAAGGCACTTCAGGAGAGGTTCAAGAAGATCACCATAGGCGACAAATCTAAGGTCTTCAATCTGGAGCTGGAATGGGCGCTTGAGGTCGGGTTCATGCTCGATCTCGCAGAGGTGATCGCAAAGGGCGCAGTGCTCAGGAAAGAGAGCAGGGGCGGGCATTACAGGAAGGACTATCCCGAAAGGGATGATGCCAATTTCCTGAAGCACACAATGGCCACATACAGCACTGAAGGACCAAAATTCACATATATTCCGGTGACCATAACCAAGTGGAAACCGGCTCCGAGGGTATACTGAGGAATGAGATATGTCAGAAAAGAACTATGAATTTGTGGTGAAGAGGAAGGATGACAACGGGAAGGAAAGCTACTCGTCCTACGAGGTCCCCAAGGACAAGATCTCCACTGTCCTGGAGGGTCTCATATACATAAAGGAGAATTTTGATCAGACTCTTTCGTTCAGGTATTCATGCAGGATGGAGATCTGTGGAAGCTGCGGGATGGAGGTGAACGGGAAACCCAGGACTGCCTGTTCTACCATAGTATCACAGCTTGGCACGGACAGAGTGAAAGTTGATCCTATGAAGCATTACGAGGTCATCAAGGATCTTGTCGTCGACATGGATCCGTTCTTCACAAAGTACAGCGAGGGGTTGCCTTACATAATCAGGGAGGGTGAGGAGGATTACAGTTCAGAGATTCCCCAGACACCTGAACAGTTCAAGGAATACGAGCAGTATTCCATGTGCATAAAATGCGGCCTGTGCATGGCTGCCTGCCCCATAGTCGGGTCGGATGAGGATTACATGGGACCGGCACCGCTCGCTGCGGTCCTGAGGTACAACAAGGACAACAGGGATCAGGGATCGAAGTACAGGCTTGAGATAGTGGACGGGGACGAGGGAACGTCGAGATGCCACTTCGTCGGTGAATGTACGGAGGTCTGCCCCAAGGGCGTCGATCCGTCCTTTGCGATACAGAGGCTGAGGATGCAGGGTGTCAGGTATGAGCTTGGAAAGTTTTTCAGGAGGAGGAAGTGATGGAGAAGAATACGTCTGAGAGCAAGGAAGGAATACTTGGATGGGCAAAGTTCAAGGGCAAGGGTGTGGGATATTTCGGATTCACATTCCAGCGGGTCTCCGGTGTGGTGATACTGTTCTATCTGTACCTCCATTACACGGTACTCTCGAATCTTCTGCACGGGCAGGCCACATATAACAGCATCGTTCAGTCCATAACCTACGGACCCTATGATCTCTTCATAGTTTTCGACATCCTTCTGGCACTTGTGATATTCTATCATGGAGCGAACGGAATCAGGCTTGCGCTCAACGAGATGGGTATAGGACTGAAGCACAACAAGGCTTTCTTCGTGATATTCGAGTCAATATCCATGGTACTGCTATTGCTCTTTCTATACTATGCATGGTTATTTGTGGCGGCGTGATAAAAATGGAAAATAAAACTTTAAAGAAACCTATGACAAGCAGGGGAACGCTGGGCACTGTGAGCTGGTTCTTCCAGGTAATCAGCGGCCTGTTCCTCGTATTCTTCGTTGGCGTGCACCTTTACCTGGCACATATCGACTTCGGGCACCCCATTGTATTCTACGATTCGGTCATCAACAATCTCAAGAATCCGTGGTGGCTCCTGTTCTACATTGCCTTTGTGTGGGTTGTCACCTACCATGGCCTGAACGGGCTCAAGGGGATACTTTATGATATGGGCACGAGACCGAAGACAAGGAAATACATCGCCTACATCCTGGTTGCAGTCTATATAGTGACAGTGATTTATGGTACCATTCTTGCCATTATCGTTTCCCAGATAGTGATTCCATAAATCCCTCTTTTTTATTGAACCAAAATATCTTTTATTCTAAGATACTGTAAATTCTTCGATCTTTTCTTTCAGTTCACTGTAACGGATTTCAAGCAATATTTCTGTGTTGAATCCGGACCTGTTATTTCCGGGTCGAGGCGAAGAATGTCCCGATTGTAACATCCCGCTGGCTGATAACCATTCATAAAATCGAAAGCTACAATTTCATCGGAATGAATATGGACCGGTTTAATTTGTAGTCTTTATTGGACATGGTTCCCACGCAGATTGCCGGTTGAATGCTCATCTTTCAATCTACCCTGCATTGCCAGCACGTTGTGAATATAAGCTATTCCAAACAGTGCAAAGGATGCGGCGAGAGAATACTGGAGCAGGAGCAACCAGGGGTTAATAAGCTGTGGATTGAACGTATAATAGTTGTCAACGAGTTCCATATGCAACAAATTCTGCATTATGTAGCCGTATTGCCTGAGATAGCTGATAGCTGATCCGACGGCAAAAACAACTATCCCGGATGTAAGAAGCATGGTCTCTATCCTGTTCTTTCTGTCGTATATGAAGAGGAATAATCCTGCAAAAATGAACGGAAACAGGATAAGGAATGGAAGGAGATACCCGAATATATAGAAAGAAGTATCTCTCGCCGGAAAGGTTTTCACAATAAATGGAATAAAGGCAAAGTTGTAGAAATACGGGGCTGCAAGATAGATAACAAGGCGGTATACAACCAAGTTGAAGATAGAAAGAAAGATCAGGTAAACGGCAATTCTCTTTCTCGTATCAGACATTATTCCGGATTTTGCCCTGAAAACGTACCAGATCATGAGAACTGACATCAGTGCCAGTATGGCATAACAGATGATCTCAGGATATGTTAACGGTAAAATATATACTGAGTTTCCCTGCCCAATGTTATAAAAAGGTGAGCCCCAAGCTTCGCCAATAAAAACGAAAGAAACTATGTAGGAATCCAAAATGGTCATGATTGTAAGATTAATGTAGACAGCCAGTGCGGACATGGCAAATATGCATGCGGTTATTGCAAACAGAGGCCATTTCTGATCCCTGGCATGGATATGGTTCGTCCGATTGTCGGATTTGTGTGCGATCCCTTCCTCATGCTTTCCCGGAGCAATGATCATAACACGGGAATTGGAAATGTTTCCTGAAAGATCATCAGTTATCACACGATTCACAGCTTTTGTTGAATCCTGAAGGTCCGGGAAGAGATCGGAGCTCGTGTTGAGAACGATAATTGATTTTTCCGATTTGATCCTGTCCAGATCCGAATAGTTGAAAGGCGAGCGCGGTATCACGATCTCAAATCCATTCCCGATGAGATCCTTCATCGCCAGATATGCCTCTGATCTTGCGGATTCCATTTCCGATCCATGGAAGACAAAATCAATGCTTCCAGCCTGAACAGGTTGGATTCTCTGTGCGTTGTCTTCAATATCCCGGGAAATCGAACCGGATTGATCGATCCTTCTTATCTCATTTCTTGTGTATCCGAAATATTTTGTGAGGTCTTTCAGGCTTGTGATCCTTATGAACTGATCCGATCTTATTTTGAAATGCCTGCCGTAAAGCTTCATAAAATATGAGACGGCAGCCAGTGCAAAGAATACTATCAGGGATGCCTGGACAAGATAGATCCATGTGCTGAACATGGGCCAGAAGGCATAGAGATAGTAATCAACTGACCTGAATATGGATTCCGGTATTCCTCGCACCACAAGGATCTGTTCAGCGTAGCCAAGTATTGATAGAACCGCGAACAACGAAACACCGAGAAGCATTGTTATTGAGGATATTTTACTCCTCCTGTTCCATGCCATTAGGACTGCCCCGGGAACAAAGAAACCAAAGAACGAGTAGAATGGTATGGGGTCGGTCATCATATACTGCAGAAAACTCGGGGTAACGAAAAAGGAAAGCATTCTGCTATTCGAGGGCGTACCGTAGAATAGGGATAGATATATTATATCCAGAAGCACATAATCCACAACTGAAATGAGAATCAGTGAAAGTCCTGCTATCCGGATTCCTGAAATCTTTTTACCGGATCTTTCCGATCTCATGTGCATGAGCGATCCGAAGAATGCTGGAACAGCAAGGACCTGATAGTAGAACATTGGAAATGAGAAGAAGAGAAGTGATACAGAAATGAATGCGGGAGTGTTGGAAACCATATTAGGAAAGGGTTCATTGAACGCGTACCTATTGTAAAGCTTCAGGAAGAAGAGGTTGTATTCGCCTAACATTATGTATATGCTGAGGATGAGTGAAAGCAGCATGGATACTGCAACCACAAGCAGCCCGTAATCCCTTTTTCTGGATCTTTTGGGAAAACTGATCTCCAGTGCGATTTCTGGAACAGTGCTTGACATTATCACGGGAACATTGAGAACGGAGAGTTTTGGAGATGTGAGTATTTCATTGATCAGGTAGCTTTGAGGGGAGTTACCGCTCTCTTCGCTAACAAGAAGTATTGCTGATTTTTCCTGAATGCCGGACGATACGATATCCTCCATGTCACTGAGTGAATGCGCTGCATATATGGTGAATCCTGAATCCATGAGCCTCCGGACTGTTTCGAACGCTGCCATGGAATCCCTCGGGATCGATCCGGACTGGCCCTCAAGGATGATCTTCCCCTTCTCCTGTGATCTGGTGAATGAGTATATCCTCCTGAGGAATTCGAACACGTCTGATTCAATACCCTCATAGGATGGGTTGTCTCCCTTTATGCCGAATGCGGTTCTGAGGGATTCCTCATCCGCTATCTGATACGGATGTGAATTCATCCCATGATCATATCTCCGCTGGATATTATAGATAGCGGCAGGCAATCGTCATCAGGAGGCCTGCCTGGAGCAAGGCCCATATGATCCACACCTCAAATACGCATGTCTGACATACTCCCACAGCTAAAGCTTGTGGGGTTCTGAGGTCGCTATCGCTCATAACGTTGCCTCTTTGGGATATCAGTGTTCCCTTTGCATGCATCCCTGTCTGCATGCAATCGATCTGTGCCTTCCTCAAATGCTGGACGCAACGCTATGTTGAACGAAGCGTTGGCATCGGCATGATCAACGTGCCCGCACTGGCACTTAAAGCTTTTTCCTGAACGGTTGCCTATCTGTCCGCACCTTGAACACTCCCTTGAGGTGTTGTGCGGATCAACATATACAACGGATACTCCAAGTAGTCTGGCCTTGTATTCTATCATCTGTTCAAGCTGATAGAATGACCAGCTATTCAGGGAATACCTGAAATTCCTGCCCGACCTTGCTTCTCTTATCCCGTTGAGACATTCGAGCTTGATTCCCATCCCATTCTGCTTAGCTTCCTGCACTATCTTTTTCGAAACCGTATGGTTGATATCCTTCTCTATCCTGCTTTCCCTTTTCCTTGTTCTTTTAACCGTCCCGTATTTGCCTTTCTTCTGGAGGTTCTTCCGCATGTTCCTGTACTTCTTATGCACATGTTCAGCCCGTTTCCCAATCTTCAATACCTTCCCTGTTTCTGGGTTGCCCACCACTGCAATATGACCTGTTGTATTCCGGTCAACGCCCAGATATGCATCCGGTTCTATCATTGCATTCTCTGGAACAGTCACGGAGATGTATGCAAAAATATGATCAAATTCGATCTGGTTGATCTTCTCAAAATCATTCCTGAACATATAGCTTATCTGAAACTTAAGGGATGGCACGGATATTGTCCTTCTTTCACGATTGAAACTGATCCCCTGTGCCGGTACAGTCAGCTTTACCCTGTTGACCTTCCTGGCATTCTGGTTTCTTGAATACTTCCTGAGGATCTGGTTGGATATTACTGATTTCAGGCCAAACATCCCGACGTCCTTCGATGAAAGGGTGCGGTGATCTATGGCATACCGTGCCACCTGTCCTGCCTTTCCAAGTTCAACGGAGAAATCCCTTCCATGATGAATCTTATATGTCAAGATCATACGTTCTTCTGATCCTCTATGTATTTCCTGATCACGGACTCAGAGATGTGTCCAACGGATTCAACGTAGTAGCTTCTTGTCCACAATGTAGGCAATCTGCTACGGAGTGTGGGGAATTCCTGTCTGAGTGTCCTTGAAGTATAACCCTTCAGCTGCTGAACAATGAAATGAGGGGACATTGTTGGATCGGCTTTGACGAACAGATGAACATGATCTGGCATCACCTCCATCTTTTCAATCGATGTGCCAAGCTCCCCGGCTTTTTGCACGAACAGTTCCTTCAATCGTGTTTCAACTGAACCCACTAATACGTTTCTCCTGTACTTTGGGCACCATATGAGATGATATCCCACGTTGAATACTGACTTGTTGCTTCGTTTCCACCGCTGGGATACCATGACACTATATATCTGCCACTCATATATAGGTTCACATTCATCCCACGACCTAAGTCGTGGGCTTTCTGCTTAAACGATCGTAATGTCTTTTATAGCCGGTGATAGGCGCGATCACCTTCGGCGGCAAAATACCAGTCTCGTTACTGCTGATAATCACACATGGTTTGGTTCTGGTAATTTCGGCGCCAATTGCTGGAGAGAGGTTCACCAGCCATATCTCTCCCCGTTTCAATTTCAATCCTCACTCCACAAAATCCTGTGAATCCAGTGAGGTGAGAGAATTCAGGTCGTCGTCAGACTCATAATATTTCCTCAGTTTTTTAGCTTTCGCCATGATCTCTTCTTTCCTGTCGTTTATGACTTTCTCCCTGGCGGCCTCCCCCAGGAACTTCGATTTATTCTTTTTAGTTTTGAGAATTTCTGAAACATCATCAGGTAAGGTTAAATTCAGTCTTTGAGTGCACACATATGGTCATGTGTGTTAACCGTACATATCCTTTGATGTATCATTT
>JAJYEP010000002.1:0-44015 GCA_021785735.1 Thermoplasmata archaeon
AGCTCCTGCGATTATTCTTGGTATTATTGAGATCGTTCTGGGTATATTTTCACTGTACTTCCTGATACCTGGAGTATTGCTTCTGATTGCCGGCATTGCCTTATCCCTCTGAGTTTTGTCGCCGTAAACCTCAGTGATTCCCAGACATTATGGCAGCACATCTGAAAGCTTTGATAAATTGCCTTTCACCCCAATTTAAAATATAGATCTTATCATTTCTTGTGTTGATGGATTCACACTTCTCTCATTTTAGCGATGAAAAATTTCAGAATGAGCTTCTTGGAAAGTTGAATTTACTGCAGTACTGCAAATCAATTGATGAACTTAGAGCTACGTGCAATCTTATCCTGGATATGATCAGGTTGAACCATGACTTTATGGCCAGTGATTTTTTGCCTTCTGGTGATGCTGATATTAAGATTGGTTTGGAATCTCTGACCAAAGAACTGAAACAGATACGCGATTCCTTTACGTTTGAGCGAGGAATGTATTATACGCGCAGGCTGTTAAAATCTCTCACGCAAAGTAGGACCACAAAAATAAATGATATAAATCTGCTGAGATGGAAAGATTATGGGGATATTCTCACAGACAGTTTCTGGAGTTTTGAAAGACGGACGAGGCAGGGTTCACACAGCGGATGGTATTGGGGAAATTTTGTTCCGCAGATACCAAACCAGCTATTGCGAAGATATACAAAGCAAAATGACTGGGTGCTTGATCCATTCTCTGGAAGCGGAACCACCTTAATCGAGTGCAAAAGACTTGGAAGAAACGGAGTCGGGATTGAACTGAACCCAGCAGTTGTTCAGGAATCGAAAAAAGTAATTGACGCGGAAGATAATCCGTTTAATGTAAAGATCAATCTTCTTAATGCAGATAGTTCTGCTGCAACAAAGGAAGATATTTTCGCTGATGCTCCTGTGAGTTCTTTTCAGTTCATTATTCTCCATCCCCCTTATTCCAACATAATAAGATTCAGCAAGGATTCCCGTGATCTGTCGAATTTCGAATCAACGTCGGACTTTCTCAGCGCATTCGAAAAGATAGTTGAAAACGTGAAAACTTATCTGGATGATGGAAGATACATGGGTCTCGTCATTGGTGATAAGTTCAGCCACGGGGAATGGATTCCTCTTGGTTTTATGACAATGAATCAGGTACTGAAGCATGAATTCACTCTCAAAAGCATTGTGGTGAAAAACTTTGAGGATACACGTGGAAAACGCAACTCTTCAGATCTCTGGAGATACAGGGCTCTTTTGGGAGGATATTATGTGTTCAAACATGAGTACATATTTATATTCAGGAAGGAAAAAGGAAGGGATTGAACATCCTGTCTATTTTCACAGAGAATTTCCTGAATACACCGTAATTTGAATGATAACCAGATTATAATGATAGAAATATAACTTAAACACCGGTTTCTCCATTTTCTACTGTGTGGAAAATTTAAATATAGAAGAGTGTTTAATTCTGCCATGGAAAATGTACAAGGAACTCATGAGGTGCATGTTCCAAGACGTTCCGTGATCACAACGCTCTCTGCCATGGGGTATTTTTTGGATGGATATGATTTGAGCGTGATTTCGGTCTTTACGCTGGTCTTGGTCACCTACAAGATATTTTCTTACGACGCATTCACTGAGTCGTTCGTAACCGGCTCTGCCCTTCTTGGAGCTTTCGTGGGGGCAGTACTGTTTGGACATTACGCTGACAGGATAGGGCGAAGATATCTGTATATATTTGATCTGGTATTCTTTGCTGTATTTGCAGTCCTAACTGCGTTCTCGACAAACATATACGAGATGATAATCTTCAGATTCTTCATAGGATGGGGAGTCGGCGCAGATTATGCTCTAAGCCCTGTGTATTCCACGGAGATGTATCCTAACAAGAAGAGAGGAGCAGGATACGGTTGGGTGTGGACGTTCTGGAGCATAGGAGCAGCGACGGCATTCCTTATAGGATGGGTGTTTTTCCTCCACGACCCGCTGAACGGATGGAGATACACTCTTGGAATCGGTGCAATCCCTGCTGTAATAGTGGTTATCCTGAGAACAAGAATGCCTGAATCAACGAGGTGGAAAGTTGTCGATGAAGGTTTGGTACCAGGTTCGAGTGTAAACAAGGTTGCAGAAAAGATAGGTATTACGCCATCAGATCTGCAAGCCCTTCTTGACGAAAGACAGAGGGAAGTCAATATAGCCTCCGGATCTCTTTCCTCACTATTCAAAGGGGAATACGGGAAGCGTACTGCAATAGTGTGGATTCAATGGATCATGTATGATATAGCAGGATACGGTATTGGACTCTATTCTCCTCTAATACTGAAGGGTCTTGGAGTTGCTGGATCAACCTCACTTCTGTTCTCATTCGTGTTCTACATGCCGGTCGGATTCCTTGGTGCGTTCGGGGCAGTTATGCTCAACGACAGGGTGGGTAGAAGACCTCTGCAGATAATCGGTTTCGGCGGCATGGCTATTGCAATGCTTCTGTTCTTCTTTGCGTCCGAGGGTACGGGTGCTTTGTTCCTCGGGATAGGAATACTGGCATTCATCATAGACTATGGAATCGGAAACCTTGGACCTGGCAACACGATGGGACTTTACGCGATAGAGTTGCTTCCAACGAAGCTCAGATCCTCATCGATGGGCGGAGCAACTGGAATAACAAGGATAGTATCATTCCTTTCCGCATTCCTGTTCCCGTATCTTTCGAAACCAACAGTACTGGGACATGCCGGGTTCTTTACTGTCCTGCTGATTGTGATGGTTGGCGCTTTCCTCTTTACCATATTCTACACACCAGAAACAAAAGGTCTCACACTGGAGGAAATTGCCCTGGCATCATACAAGCGTGAACATGGATTCCCGAAACTAGTGCTGCCGTCAACGAAGAAATAAACATAAATGGGGCTAGATAAGCAGCCCCAGTCTTTCCCATTCAATTATATTTTTTTTGTATTTATTTTTCAATTCCTCGTTTATCTTGCCACCAAAGCTTTCTCCAATCTTTTCACCGATTTCCCCAACCTTGGGGCTGCCTGAAGATTCTCTAAGAATATCTATTATTGCAGCGGATATGCACGCATAATCATCGATCTTGCTTGAATAGTACCTGGGAACCTTGAATTCCAGTGTTGAATACAGAATGAAGGTAAGAGTGGGGATTCGCATCATCCCTATGTCAGCACTCTTCCGCCACTTGGAAATGATCTTGTATGAGGGGGGAGGAAGTTCGGTGATGAAGTTAAGAAAGCCCGTGATTTCGTCTGCCATTTCCTGGCTCAGTTTTTCGTAATGGAAGCCATCCTCAGACGGGACCAGCATTCTAGGCTGTTCATCGACCATGCCGTTTATTTCACCTGATATGTGTTCGAGAATCTCCTTTATCTTGGCATAGTCCCTGCTTCTCTCAGAAAAATAATGTTTTCTGTCCATGTAGAGCAGCTTTATTCCCTGGGCTATGTAACTCCTCAATAACACATCCTTGTCCTGATCAAATTTACTTCTGGCTCTCCTAAGCTGCATCAGTTGATTATTTATCTGATACATATATCCTTTCCGTGGTGCAAACACTTGATCAACGCTAAAAAATTTCAAAGAGCTATATTGTACAATGACCTGATATCTGGAATAATGTTTCTTGCTGGAAGCATTCTTTTTTTTCTGGGATCGTTTTCAACCGGAATACTGTTGTTCATAATTGGCAGTGCGGAAATGGTTATCAGCCCGGCCTACAAGATAATAATGGGAAATGACCGCAGTTGACACCCCTATCTTTATTATCATTTGATTCGCGCATCCGCCCGATAGTCCTTAAAGTTTTGGTCTGATCCCACTAATGGAAGCAGTCATTAAGATTGCCTCCAGAAGATCAGATCAGAGATTTTTCAAATTGATCCAATATCAAGCAAAAGATGCTTGGCGTAACACTATCCATCCCATAACCCTTTTGCTCACAGTGTTTACATAACATTTATTAATTATCATAATCTACATAATTTCGCAATAGGTGAGTGAATGACTAAATTTGTTCTTGTATCAGACAGTACTTTGAGTTATGAATACAGAAACTTTCCACTGTTAGATTTTCTCCCCTGTGCACCTTCCAGAAGCATACCTGCTTCGATATACAAATTCCTGAGAGGACCTGCTCCTCCAGCCAGGCCAAATGGTGAACTTCTCTTTGCACCATACGCATTGCGGAAACTGGAAGCTTCGCTCTTGAGAAAATACGATCGAAAAGATGTCGTTGTGGCACATGAGGACTATCTCCAGAATTTCATAAAGGACGATACCGAAATAATTGGCATAACCACAATGGATCCCCTTGGAACCGGACCGACCACCATGTCATACTACGCCCTCATGGGCGGGGAAATGATGGCATGGGTGCGAAGAGACTGGGAGGAACTTATTGCAAAGATAAACGCCATAAGAAAAGGAAAAAAGGCCAAATTGATAGTGGGTGGTCCCGGTGTCTGGGAATTTACGGTAATGCCAGAGACCATAGAACAGTACAAATTTGATTATATATTCCAGGGTGAGGCCGACGATATTGCCCCACTTCTTTTCGAGCAGATTGTCGAAGATAACATTGATCCGTCGCTCTTCTACCGCGGCTATATGTCCTATGATGATCATTTCCGGAGGGTCCTGAAGAAGGATGACAGGTTTATCGCCAGAGGGATCTCTGCGAGTGCGTATCCGAAGCTGGAAGACATTCCTGAAATAGTAAACCCTTCAGTGAAAGGCATGGTGGAGGTGATGAGGGGATGCGGTGTTGGATGCGACTTTTGCGAAGTCACGCTGAGGCCTTTGAGGTACTATTCTCCTGAAATGGTTGCAAGAGAACTTGCAGTGAATACAAGAGCCGGAATCAAGAACGCATGGCTGCATTCTGATGAGATATTCGGATACAAGCACGGAAACATGTTCGCTCCAAATGAGGAGGCTCTCACCGATCTCTTCAACGCAGCAATGTCTGTACCGGGAATAGAGACCTCCAACCCGACGCATGGCAGAATTTCAATACCGGCAGGATATCCGGATATGATAGCGAAATTTTCCAAAATCCTGAAGGCCGGCCCTAAAAACTGGATTGGCGTTCAGACCGGGGTTGAGACCGGAAGCGATGAACTGGCGAAGAAGCACATGCCAAACAAGACACTTCCCCTTCACATTGGACCGGATGGATCCTGGAGGGAAATCGTATGGCAGGGTGTTTACGTTGAGACCAGAAATTACTGGAGACCTGCATTTACAATTCAGGTGGGGCAGGAGGGAGAGACGGAGGAGGATTACTGGGATACTATTGGTATGATTAACAATCTGAGTCACTCCTTTGTTGACGGCAGGCCATTTGAATTCACCATCACGCCGCTTGTGAATGTTCCTCTCGGCAGGATAAAGTCGCATACGCTGAACAAGAGCCTTCTAACCAGGGATCAGCTTGCAGTTTATTATGCATCATACCTGCATCTTGCCAAGATAGCTGCGAGGGACGGTTTCCGTGATACAGAGGGCAATTTCTTTGCCAGAGCAGGCACAGGATCCCTGATTTCCGGTGGCGGTTTCCTGATGCTAAAATATGTTGAGAGGATTGCGAGAAAGGCTGGCGTTGATATTGAGAAGATAAAGAGTTATGGTGTTCCGTCCACGCGGGAGATCAGTTCCATGAGCCAGCTCGCCAGGGCATGACCTGATTATATATACAATAATTTTTACCATTATTCCACTTTTTCTAAAACAACCTTAATTAACAGATTACGGTATTCTAATCTGTGAAATCCGGCGATTCTTTCCTTGGTTTGACATTTGAATTCTCCAGCACTGATAAGAAGGAACTACTGGAACAGATCACAGAAAACTATTATCGCATCTTCTCACAGAGACCCACTATAAGCCTCAGTCAGTCATGGTCCGGGTCGATAGACATACTAAAAAAATCAGTCGCCGATGGCATACCGGTCATAATAGAGTATATCTTTCCAATAGGTCTTGAAAGGGTTGATTTCATTCTGGTGGGTTCAGGAAGGGCATTGCTAATCGAGATGAAAGGGTGGAAGAAATATGAGGAGCTGAACGAATATGTGGTAAGCACCGATCTTGGAATGCAACCTCCTCCCTGCTATCAGGCAGAAAATTATCTGTCCAAATTTCAGAATTTCCACAGCGCCGGTAAGGATATGAATTTCGACAGTTGTGTAATGATGTATCATACCACCGACGGAAAGGATTGCCAGATCTTTTATTCCCCCGAGGAACTGAGCAGGAAGATCTCGCCGATACGGGAAAACCCCGGGAATCGTGAAGACGTAGAGAAAATAATTGAGGGACATTTTGTGTTTTCAAAACCCCTGATAGACTTTGTGAAAATGAATAAGGACCGCCTGCTTGAATCGCCATCAAGAGCACTCCAGGGTAGCGGTTTAGGCCTTTCCTCTGATCAGTCCGTTGCAGTGGGAAGAGTGCTGTTGAATCTGAGGAAAGGGGAGTCTACGGTTTATTTAATAAGGGGCACCATGGGATCCGGAAAAACTCTTGTCGCACTTACCATGCTTTTCACTGCGGTGAGCCAGGGTTTCCATGCCCTTCTCGGGTACAGAAACAACCGTCTTATCAACACCCTAAGAAAATCTGTTGATCCAAGAGTGAGGGATCTTCTCCAGTTTTACTCCACCGGGTTTTACGGAACCGGCATAGGTGAGCCAAACTTCAGGGATTCCTTCATTAAGGACGGACTGGACCTCGTGATCTACGATGAGGCGCAGCGCATGACAAAATCTGTCATTGAGCTTTCCATGATCAGATCGCCCGTCTCTGTCTATTTTTTTGACGAGGAGCAGATTCTTCTGGGAGACGAGCAAGGAACAAGGGATAACTTTCTCCAGATCGCCAGGGCCCATGGAAAGAATGTGGTGGAAATTGAGCTGAACGGTATATACAGGGTCAGGGACGGAAGAAGATATGACATATTCCTGAGATCGCTGCTTTCAGGGTCCCCTGAAAAAGTTTCCTTCGATTATGACTTCAGATGCTACAGCGATCTTTCGTTGCTGCTAAAAGAGCTTGAGATGCACAGCAAGAAGGGGGAAAAGGTTGCTCTTGTTGCATCCTTCACTGAGAGCGAAGGAAGAAAGGTCAAGGTGAGAATTAGGGAACCGCATATAGAATGGCTGATGGACCCTAAAACTGAGTACCCGGCCTACTGGATAGATCAGGTGGATGTGCTGAAGAAGTGTGCCTCCGTATATGGTTCACAGGGATTCGAGGCCGACTTTGTGGGCGTAATCTGGGGAAAGGATCTTGTCTGGAGGAATGGATGGAAAATAGATCCCGGTGCCATCACAGATGATGTGGGAGGTCAGAATTCCCTCAAGCGGCTTTCAGTCACGAACACTCAGATGGCAAGGGAGCTCTTGGTCAACCGCTACAGAATACTTCTAACAAGAGGGATAAAGGGCACGTTTGTATATTTTGAGGACAATGAGACCATGAAATACGTTGAATCGATGACCCCCGGAGCACTCATTAAGGATGTCACTACGGGGTGAAACTGAACCTCATGGTCTTTTTCATTTCCTTCGGGTGTTAATGATATTCTTTCATAACCCGAATTGAAACTTAAAATTCAGGTAACGAATCAGGACAGGTTCATCATGCTGCTTGTACGTGATCCTGAACCTCTCGATTCATCATATATTCCGGAAAAGATCAATCTCAGGTCCAGGGAAATCAAGTACATAAATCAGAATCTCGTTGCACCATTGCGGGAGGGAAAAGGTTCAACGCTTATGGCTTATGGTAATTCTGGCGTTGGCAAAACTGTGACCGCCAAATATATCATCAGGGAAAATAGTGATCTCATAACCGTTTATGAGAACGCGCTTTCCTCCTCAAGCCTGAGGCAGGTCATCTCGGATGCCCTAATGAAAATGGGCAGGATTAACACCGTGAGCAACATCGGATTCGACTACATTTTCAAGACGATGAAAACCCTCTCCCTGGAAAAGAAGAAAAACATACTGCTGATCATAGATGAGGCAAGAAACGTGGTCAGATCCGATCCGGAAGGTTTCCGCAGCCTTGTTATGGCCAGCGAGTCCTACGGGTTTGGACTGTCCACCATGCTCATTTCAATCGAGAATCCCATGATCTACGTCCAGGGAGATCTCATAAGGCCGGGATACCCTGTTTTCATGCTCAAATTCAGCCCTTACACGAGGAGTGAGCTGTTCGGAATATTGAAGGAACGCTGCGACCAGAGCCTTGTTGAGTCTGCTTATGATGATGTTCTTATTGATTTCATAGCAGGCATAGCGGAGCAGTTTGGGAGCGCAAGAGTCGCCATAGAACTCCTTCAGAAGGCTGCCCACCTTGCCGAGTACAGGGGTGGGGATTACGTATCCAGCGACGATGTGCGAGCTGCAAGAGCGATGATCAACCCCTTCTTTACAGAGAGCAAGCTTTCGGAGCTTGATGCGGGTGAACTGATTGCCCTGCTTTCCATATGCAAGTGCATCGGGAGCGGCATAAGAACCAATGTCAGCTGTGTTTCCAGGTCTGCTGCACAGCTTCGGGAAGAATACAGCATGCCCAGGATCAGGAATTTCAATCTGTACAGGATTTTGAGAAAACTTGAGAATTCCGGACTGATAGAGAGTAAGATTATTGGGCTTGGAGATCGGAGAGGAGTGAACAAGGTGATCGAAATAAACGATCTTCCTGTATCCGTACTTTCAGAAAAGATCCAGAGTCTTATTGAAAGGCTTCTCTGATACACCTATTGATTTTCTTGCCCATGAGATTATGAAATCAAAGCTTTCGAAGGATCTTTCAAGAATTTTCCTGTAAAATTCCCTGTCTATTCCATGATTTGAATCATCTACGTCAAACAGATTTCTCCTGTTGTCTATAACGGAGATATAAAATTCCTGCCCTGGCATGATTTCAACCTCACTGCCGAATGATTCCATCGCCCTCTTTGTCATGTTCCTGACCCTGTACTGATCCTTCCATTTTGAAGGTGAAACCCTTATGCGGAAATCATCACTGTCAGACTGCCTGATCTTCTCAATATAGCTTCTCTCCAGGTTCTTTATTGTATCATATCTGGAAGAGATGTCCGATACATTTCTGCAGTTCTGTAAAGTTGCCAGTGCATCCATCTGGAACTTCCTGACTATCCCGGGTGAGTTTTTCTGCCTTATCTCGATGCCGCGAACCTTGAAAGATCCGTCTTTCCTCAATCCTATGTACCTGTTGACAGCACCTATTTCGCTTCGTGACGGAAGAAATGCTATCCATTCATATTGGCCGTCTGCCACTATGTCTATTCTGGTCCTTTCCTTTATTGCGGAAAGCAGGCGATCTATTGATCCCTTCCCGCTGATCCAGAGAGAATCGACTATACCGTGTATGACTGAGAATCCCATTGATTCGGCGATCTTCATGGCATCTGAGAGACATTTTCTCCCCGTGGAGGTGATTGATTCATGGACCTCGATCTTTCCAAATTTTGCATTCTTATATCCTGTATATCCAAATGAGGTGAGCAGCATCCATTTTAATGCAGTATCTCTCTGACCGTAAACTGAATCGGATCCCTTCACCGATTTATAGTGAAGCCTTGTTCTGAGGAGTCCCTCGAGAGCCAGTGACAGAAAACCTCTTTCTTCCTTCACAGCATAGTAATCTGCCTCTTCCCCTGTGATACTGTTCCTGGAAATGGTTTCAGGAGACAGGTTATAGTTGACTATTATGCTTGGATACATTGATGAAAAATCTATCTCGGTAACGTCTGTGTATATTCCTGGAGTGGGTTGCAACACCGTTCCGCCCATATCCATCCTTGAAAGATCTGAAATGTTTTTTTCTGCCTCATAGTCGCTTTTATACAGCGGCACAAGAACGTTATTCTTTATGGCATATGATATTTCAAGCGATGATACCGCGGTGCCCGGAGTAACATATGAGACCATGGAAGGTGGAAGAGATGACATCCTTGACACTTCCATTAAGCCCGAGATGCCGGCTTCGCTGTAAACGAACGAATTTTCCTCTATGCATATCTTTCCTTTCAGGCTGACTCTTCCATTATTGTGATGCACCTGCCCATACGAAGTATATGTTCCCCCGTTTGAGAAGTGGCTTGCCGGAACCTCAATGCCTGCGTCCTTCATGGCAGAGATCAATCTCCTGAAAAAATCATGATTGTTATTGTAAATGACAAATACGGACCCGTTGATTTCATCGATCAAATCCTCGTAAGACTCACGCGATGGCTTCATTTCTCTGCCATTGATTTCCATGGTCGTTACTTCGTTGTTGCGCATCCTGCCGCTTATCCTCGTGAACGGAATATCTGGATCATGATCATCCAGTCTTTCCAGTGGAAAAAATGTGAGGTTGTTTTCTGAAGTGTATCTCAGTTGCGGGTTTATGTCGGCGTTGTATATGCTGAACTTTCTCCCGACTCCCATGCAATCGATCGCATACACCAGATCCTTTATTTTTGAAGGTTTTGTGTGAATCTTTACACCCTGGAATGTGCCATAGATATCTTTTCCCTCCTCTCTCTGATAATTTTTGTAGTCGGAGTTCTCCAACTGGTTTTCAAGAAAATCCATGTCGTATTCCGATCCGGATATGAATATCCAGGTGTCGTTTCTTTTTCTTTCCTTTGAAATCTTATCTCCTGCATAATACCACAGTTCTATTATGTCCAGGCCTGTGGCATTTATAAGATAATCATTCATTTTAGATCATTCAGGATCTTGTCTACATCTTTCATGATCTCTATAAGTATGGAGACTATGAAGCCTATTTCTGGATTCATTCCTGCAGTTGAGACTTCAGGAGAGTGCAATTTTCCCATTTTTATAAGTTCATGAAGATATGGTATATCCTCCGATCTCATCATGGATTCCATTTTGCCGTAAACAGCGGATATGGAATTGAAATACTGTCTTACTGTAGGAGTGCTTCTTCCCATGTGTACAGACCATTCCTGTATTTGGTGGTGTCAATGGGATTGTAGAATTTCTTTCCAAAGTAATTCTCAAATATGCCATGCTGTCCAACAATAAGCGTTTCCATGATGCATCCGTAGAAATTGCTTTTGATCCTCATGATGTCATAGAGACTCTCCATCACGTGGACTGACCATGAATCAATGATGTCGGATCTTATGCAGATCATGTACGGGTAATTATCCGATTCCATCAGTATTCTTTCCAGCTGATAGGGCGTAAGAATTCTCTGTATCTTCAGTTTGCCGTCGGCATCATTCTGCTTTATGACCTCAGGATCTATTATTATTCCATCAGACAGTATGAGATGTATGGTGTCCTCTGACCGAAACTTGTCCAAGAACGCAACAACAGACGACTGCTCAAATTTATCTTCTCTCCATATCTTTAGTCTTCCTGACATTAATTACATAACAAAGAGTGACAAAAAAGGTTTGTGCAACGTTTGTAAAATGAGCAAGTGGTTCTACATGCGCCATCCGCAATTAAAAATGCATATAATATATGCACGCGTATAATAAATTATCTGATCCCGCATGGGGTGGTTTGTGCCAATGCATGCTGAAACTGGGATAACATAAAATACGCCGTGGAAAAATCTTAATTAGACTGTGACTGATTTGCAGCCATGACGATCAAGGGAATAGTAATGGCCGGAGGCAAGGGTACCAGACTCAGGCCGATCACATACTCAATACCGAAACCAATGGTTCCAATAGCCGGAAGACCATGCATTGACTATACCCTTAACTCATTTTTCAATGCCGGAATAAAGGATGTCATAATAACAACAGGATACAAATTTCAGGCTCTAATAGAGGGTGTGCTTGAACATAAAAAGCCCGATCAGAACATATTATTTTCAGTTGAGATGGAACCCGCAGGGACAGCCGGCAGCATAAGGATTGCTGGAGATTTCGTGGATGATACCTTCGTAGTGGGAAGTGGCGATGTACTGGCTGATTTTGACATCAGAGAACTAATAAAATTTCACAGGGACAGGAAATCAAAGCTGACCATAGCACTGACCAGCGTTGAAGATCCATCCCAACTTGGCGTTGTAGACCTTGAAAATGACCTGGTGAAAAGGTTCATAGAGAAACCCACAAAGGATGAGGCGTTTTCCAATCTTGTCAATGCCGGTATATACGTAATAGAACCGGAAATACTCAACTTCATACCGCTCAACAAACCGTATGACTTTGGCAGGCAGCTCTTTCCGGAACTCCTGAAAAGCGGTTTCAAGGTTTACGGATTCAAGGCCAGCGGGACATGGCTGGACACGGGAAGGCCCAACGACATGATCACTGCCAATCAGATCATGACAAAAAAGTACGGCAGAAAAATAAAGACAGAGAACGTGGACGGTACGGTGATAATGCCGCAGAATGCAACCGGTCTGAAAAACGGGATCATCAAGGGTTCAACGTACATAGGAAACGGGGTTAACTTGGGTAAAAATTCAACGGTAACTTCTTCTGCCATCTATGACAACGTAACGATTGGATCAAATGTGGAGATAGTTGATTCCATGATCATGGACTCTGTTAAGATAATGGACGGGACCAAGATTTACAAGTCTGTGATAATGCGCCAGACCTCCATTGGAGAAAATTGTGAGATTAACCAGAGCGTGCTTTCGCCCAGATTAAACCTGCAGAGTAATTCCAGGGTATACAATGTGTCTCTCTCTTCAGAGGTAGTAGAAGACGAAAATTAAAATAATTATAACCACGGCGACACCGATAAGTGCATAAACCATCTTCCTGCTGCTTCCAAAGATGATTGGGACAGGGCCGATCATGATAATGCCACCAAAACTCTTTTTGCTCTCCCCCCGAAGATTGGGTTCACTGCGGTCTTCATTGCGCTCAATTGACCCTGAAAATGGGGCAAAAAAGAGGATCAGAAAACCAAAAATGATAATGATGATGGGTATCGCAGAAATTGGATTTGTTGAAAAGAAAAACGGGAATATAATGAATAAACCGACCGATGCCAGTCCCAGTAATGAAAAGACTACCAGTAAAACAATGCCGAATAATATAAGTGAGAACCCTACGGCAAAATACTTCATTTTTACAAGAAACCTGCTTTTTGCAGGATAAGCAGATCTTCTGTCGTTAACTGTTCTCCATTTTTGAATTTATCAAACAGTACTGTAGCCTTCTTCTGGAGTTCCCCTTCCTTCTCCTTTTTCTTGGAAGACCTGTCTTTTGTCCTTATGCCATAAATGACCTTTTCCAGGTCCCTGAGATCGTTCTTGGCCTGTATGAAAGCTTGGTGTTCCTTCTCCGACTCCTGATTGAACTTGATGAAAGTCTCATGGAATTCATCGGACTTCCTCCTTGTCTCATCAAGCTCCTGAAGCATCGAATTAATCTGCTCACTGATGCGGGATATCTGTGATGAAATTTCCTCAATCTTTTTCTTGGAATCCTCTGCAATTTTCTTTTTTTCAGCAATCTTCTGGTTTATTTCCTTTACCTTGTCGTTATTCTCCAGTTCCTGATCCAGAGACGCTTTCATCTTCTTGATTTCGTTGGTCAGTTTCCTTATCTCTGAAACAATCTTCATTTCGTCGGACTTCTCCAGAGCAGTTGTCTCCTGCCTCTTGATAAGTCTCTGAAGCTCCTTCTCCTTGGCTCTTATGTCTCGCTGGTCTACCCCTTCGACGCCGGCTGACTCGCGAATTTGTCTGTACTGTTTTCTCAGTTCAGAAAGATCGCCATACTCCTTTTCCTTTTCCGGCCTGAGCTTCTGGACTTCCTCTATAAGAGCACTTTTCTGGGCAATAAGCTCCTTGACCTGATCTCTCATTTCCTTTACTTTTGCATTAAGGACATCACGTTGCTGAGCGTTATAAACAGCCTCATCGGCCGCTTGATCTCTCTTCTTTACGTGTTCCTCTACAATCTGCCTAATCAATTCACGCTTTTGTTCAAATTCAGGAAGAAGCTCACTCATGATTACCATTCATCGCAAAAGTAAAAGAGTGATTGTTCTTCGCAATAAATATCTTTCGAATGTTTTTGAGTTTCTTATTTATCCGGCGCGTGCATTGCCGCTTCCATAAAATCAAGTTGCCGCAATTAATTAATATGATATCCTCTGCTGGCTCTCCCCGAGCTACTCTCGCAAAACATATTCTAAAAAACATGAAAGATTGTGATATATCATTCCTGACCCGGAATAATTTCTAAAATATATCAGACCAAACAGGACTGCCAGAAAATAAATAAATTGCCGCAGAGCATAAAGAATTCGTGACCAGGGCAGTTGTGGTGCCAAAGGAAGCGGCGGACAATGTGATAAAAGAACTGCTGGCACGCAGACTGATCAGAAAAGATCTCAAGATAAAAAAATCTGGAGACGATATTATAATACCTGTGAATGAAACTGTTGCAGACCGAAGATTCAAAACGGTCGATATTGAATTTGAATCCCGTAATGTGGGCGAGAACCCCATAACTGCAATAAACGAAAAACTGCACCGTTCGCGAATAAAAATTACAGTGCCGGAAAAATGGATACGTTATGGTGAAGCAGTGGTATTCAGAAAGTTCAGAGGATGCTGGAACCGTTCCGTATTGCGCGAAATTTCCAGGAGTCTTAAAGCCAGAAAAATTTACATCATAACCGGTCACATTGGAGGCCAGATGAGAGAACCTGAAATCAAACTGGCCTATGGAAGGCATGGTTCAGTAATCCATGTTGAAAACGGGATCAAGTACGTCTTTGATCCGGAGAAAATAATGTTCTCCCCTGGAAACGTCAATGAGAGAACCGATATGCGGAACATTAAGATTGAAGGGGGAATTGTATTCGACATGTTTTCAGGGATAGGATATTTTTCACTGCCGCTTGCAAAATATTCCGGGTGCAGGGAAGTGGTATGTACCGACATAAATCCATTGTCAATAAAGTTCCTGAAGAAGTCGGCCAAACTCAATGGTCTTTCCCATAAGATCAGGAGCGTCAATAAGGACTGCAGGGATGTCACAGTAAAGGAAGGGGCCAGTCTCATAGTTATGGGAAACTTTGACTCTTTTCAGTATATTGACCATGCGCTCTCAAATTTAATGGATGGGGGATATCTGCTGATCCATTTTCTTCTCTCGACCGAGTTCTTAAAGAATGTGAACTCATTCGTTCAACAAAAGTTTTCCATCTACAACACGAGGGTGGAGATAATACAGGTGCATATAGTAAAGTCTTATTCCCCAAATCACTGGCACATGTCTTCACTTCTCCGAGTTTATAAAAATGCGCAGTGAATCCATATGTACCACAGGAATGGGCAATTTTATGGCTAATTGATGGCCATGAATCTAAGAACTGTGAATCTCGTTATACGGAGTCATGCCATGATAATATACTGGTTTTGGAAATTCTGTATACAAGCCCGTCCCCTGCGTACAATTGAGACCAAACTACTTTCCCGGACCCGTCATTTATCACTTTTTTTAAACAATATCCGAACAAATAATCCAATAATTTAAATATCTTCCTTGATATTAAGAAAAAGGTGGTACCTTGGTAAAAGTAGAAACGTTGGACTATAAACCAAAACCGATAGATGAGAACTTCTTGGAGGATACGGCACACTACCCGATTACTGGAAAGCATCACGATCACGATGTCCGGGCTGAAGGAATTCAGAGAATGGACGCCACGGGTAAACCCTATCCAACCAAATTGGGTATACATGGAACAAAGGTTGCAGTTGACTGGGAGTCCTGTGTGGCCGACGGAGCCTGCATGGATGTCTGCCCAGTGAGCCTTTATGAGTGGCAGCTTAACCCCGGACAGATGGGCACGGGCAACGACAAGCATATTGAGAAAGACAAGGATCTTTTTGCAAAATACAGAACAGATAAATGTGATCCTGTCAGGGAGAGCGAGTGCATTTTCTGTATGGCTTGTGAAAGCGTTTGCCCGACAAGAGCAATAAAGATCAGCCCATAAATAATTATTTTAATCCCAAAATTATATTATTTACTTAGGAGAAATCCCATATGTCCAAGATAGGTTTTCTGGGATTCGGAATGATGGGGTCCATCATTTACGGGAAGATCAATGCCAAGTTCCCAGTAAGTCATGTGTACAACAGAAGCAGGGAAAAGGTAGTTGGCCACATCTCTGACAGTACCGAAATAGTGAATGATCCTTCTAAGCTGTTTCAAAATTGTGATACTGTGTTTTTATCGCTGACTGATTCCAGAGCAGTTGAATCCATTCTCCTGAAAGGAGATTCCGCAGCGGATTCTTTAAGAGAAAAAACTACAGTGATAGACCTTAGCACCGTGAGTCTTAAGACCTCGGTTAGGGTTGCGGAGGCCCTTAAGAAAAGAGGTGTTTATTATTTTGATTCTCCTGTGATCGGAAGTACAAAGGCCGCATCTTCCAGCTCCCTTGTCACAGTCGTTGGAGGGGATCAGAGTGTATACAATAAGATTGAACCTATGCTGAAGACATTTTCGAAGCAGGTTTACTACGTTGGCCCGAACGGTAGCGGCACTAAGGTGAAGCTCATCAACAACCTGGTCATGGGTACTAATATGGCGATTCTGGCCGAGGCCATTGCAATATCTGAAAAGATCGGATTGAAGAGTTCACTCCTGCTTGATATCCTGCAGGGTGGAGGAGCTGGTTCCAAGATACTTGATCTTAAGAAGGAAAAGATAATCGCAAAGGATTTTTCACCTGAATTCAAGCTGGCACATCAGCTTAAGGACCTGAAATATTTCATGGAGATTTCCGACGAGGAAAATCTCCCTTCGTTGATAGGAAGCATCGTCACTCAGATATACTCTGCAGCTTTTCGTATGAATCTCGGAGATAATGACATGTCTGCGGTATCTGAATTCAACAAAGAGATTGAGTGAACATAGTGGAACAGGTGGTTTACCTCTACTTCTTTGTTCTCACACTTATCCTTCTCGGCTATGCTTCCTACAGCGATATACGCACAAGGTCCGTGAATCCATTTCTTTTCGTCCCTCTGATTGTCGCAGGGGCAATACTGGATATTATTTCTGGAATTTCACCGCTGTTCGTAACCGTTGTTCTTGCATTATTCCTTCTAACGTATGCCCACAACAACCTGCCTGTATACGTTGCCACGGGCGCGGCTATTTTTGCCGCAGGTTTTATATTTTTGCTTCAGTCTCCATTGCTATTGTCTGCACTTATATTCATGTTTTTTGCGTATATTCTTGGGATTGGTGAGAAATTTTTCGGTATTGGAGATATAAAGGCATTTCTTTCTATTTCCCTGTCCTTCCTCAATCCAATAATGATATTGCAGGTGTTCCATCCATTACCATACGGGATTCAGTTTCCGATGATTTTCCTGTTGATTCTTAACGCCTCACTGGTTTCTGTCTTCTTCGTCCCTTACCTCCTATTGTTGAACATTCGAAAGAAATCGAAGATATCGGTCATGTCACTCTTTTCCATAGAATTTGATCAGAAAACACTTGAATCTCACCCTGAAAGATATTCTGCCAGAGAATACAGGGGAAGGAAGTATTTGCTCTTCAAAACGCCCTTCCTGCTTCCCATATCCGTAGGATTTGTGATTGCGATCATTTCCGGTATATGAAGAGAAACGCAGGAAGTAATTCCAAATATATGCACAGCGTATTCCTTTCTTGATGGACTATCTGATCACAGGCATATCCGGAATTATCGGCCCAACTAAAGAGAGAACAAATCCTGTTGCCGGTTCCGAAGCAAACAGGATCTCCTTTGTTGAAGGTGAAGGTATCTTCATAAGAAACGGTATTGTGGAAGATATTCTGGACGCGTCGGGGTTCAACTCATTGAGAAAAAAATACAGAATCAGGGAAATTGATGCCCGCGGTAACCTGGTGATGCCTGGATTCGTTGACAGCCACACACATGTCGTTTTTTCTGGAACCAGAGAGAACGAGTTCTATGAGAAACTTGCAGGCATGAGCTATCTGGAGATTCAGGAGAGAGGGGGCGGAATATACAAGACCTTCAAGGATGTTGCCTCATCTTCTGAGACTGAGATTTTTCGGCAGACCATGCGCAGAATATACTCTGCAGTTTCCAACGGAACCACAACTATGGAAATGAAAACCGGATACGGAATAGATAGAGATAACGAAGCCAAGCTGATTCGTGTAATGAACCGCATCAGAGGGACCGGTCTTGTAAATGTGAAGAAGACTTTTCTTGGACTCCACGTGATCCCTCCCGGATTCAATGAAAATGAATACACAGATCGGGTATGCAATCAGATGTTGCCTGAATTCTCAAGAGATGTTGATTTTGCGGACATATTCTGCGACAATGGTGCGTTTGGCACAGAATCGCTTCTAAAGTTGGAGAACAAGGCACAGGAACTCGGCATTCCTTTGCGAGTGCACTCCAACGAGATCGCCGACATGGGCTGCCTCGATCATATTGCCGGCAGTGGAGTGGTTTCCGTTGACCATTTGATAAAAATGTCCGATCGGAACTTTGAAGCTATAGCGAAAAGCGGTGCAATTGCAACGTTACTTCCCATCACTGCATACAGTCTGGGCCCTTCTGAGATGCCGGATTTCAGGCGATTTATGAACATGGATATTCCAGTGTCGATTGCCACTGACTGTTCTCCTTCAACTTACAGCTCAAACATGCTTTATGCAATCTACCTTGCCGTGAGGTTTTCCCATTTCACCATAGAATCTGCAATCAATGCAGTTACAATTAACCCTGCATACTCCCTTGGAATTTCTGGCGAAAGAGGATCCTTGGATATTGGAAAAAAGGCCGATCTGCTTGTCCTGAATGTGGATGATTACAGAAAAATACCTTACGAATTTGATTCCGGTATAGTGAGGGATGTCATTTTGAATGGCAGACCTGTTATCACAGACAGAATTCCGGGACGCAGTATGCGGAATTACCTGTGACCAATCCTGAATCTCGGGAAATTAACCACTGCCTGATTGTGGAGGGACAATTGCCAATGCTCTCCATCCAGCGCTTTTTTGCCAGATTGTTGATTTAACAAACTTTAATTTTGACCTAAAACTCTACCCTGAGCCAATGAGAAAACCTGACGTTCAAAACATCATAAATAAACTCAATGAAATGGGCGCAAAGAAAATTCTTTTGCAACTTCCCGATGGACTGAAGCCGCAGGCATATGATCTTTTCAATGCACTCTCCAGGCAATTTTCTGTCGTGATATCCTCCGGTGGTTTCTATGGCGCTTGCGACGTCGGTACTTATGAGATGTACAGCGATGTGGACTGTATCGTTCAGCTTGGACATTCAATAATGCCCAATGTAAGGTATCCAAAGCCCATTATCTTTGAGGAGTTCTTCTTCGAAAATGATCTGGATCTTGAAAGGATTTCACTCGATATCCTCAGCGGATATCACAATATCGGCCTTCTATTTTCAATCCAGTACATGCATCTTGCAGCAAAAGTTGGTGATTTTCTCACGGGGAAGGGTTTTCACCCCATTATCGGAAAACAGGATGAGAGGATGGCATACCCTGGCCAGGTAATTGGATGCAATTTCAGTTCTGCACATTCCATATCCGGCGAGGTGGACTGTTACCTTGTTGTCAGCACGGGAAAATTTCATGCCATTGGGGTGCAGTTATCTGCCGATAAAGAAACATTCATCCTTGACGTGAACGAGATGCGGATAGTATCCATGAAGGACGAGACAGACAGGTTCCTCAGAAAGAGGTACGCTAAAATATCAAGAGCAGTTGATGCGAAGAACATTTGCGTGGTTGCAGATACTAAGATTGGACAGTACAGAATTAAGCTTGCTGAGTTACTGATGAAACAGGCCACATCCCTCGGACTCAATCCAATATTGCTGAAGGCCGACGACGTGAAACCCTCAGATTACGAGAATCTCAGATGTGATGCAGTCGTGTTCACGGGATGCCCGAGAGTATCGATTGACGATGAGGATAAATTCAGCATGCCTATACTCACTCCTCCTGAATTCCAGTCACTGTTCAAAATAAAGTCGCCTGGTCGCTACGTTATGGATGAGATAACTGCTGTCGACAACATGCCCTAGATCAGTTTTCCGATCAGATAGGTCGGACCGTTCCCGACGATCTCACATGAAATTCTGTCGAACAGGTGCAGTTCGCCCGGAACCACCACAGGTCTGTAGGCATCATCTCTTCCCACCCATGTTTCATTCTTCCCCCTTTCCGTTATCAGAAGGCTCTTTCTGCTGTTCATCTGCGATTCCAGTTTCTCCTTGATAATCGCCCGGTGGAAATCGCTCATCTCCTTTGTCCACTTTTTAACTGCGTTCGACGGAGGAGGATTCCTGTCATAATCTGGAGTGAAAGGCCTCTGGGAGTATCTTGTGATGTTGCATATCTCCGGTTTTGTTCTGTCAAGCAGCTTCATGGAGTTCTCGAAGCTCTCCTGATCCTCGCCATGGTAGCCTGTGATAAAATCTGTGGAGAGAACTGAATCTGGATATCTTCTCCTGAATTCAGAAACAATATTCATAAAATCCTGAACAGAATATTCCCTGTTCATTGCATCCAATATCCTCTGGTCTCCGCTCTGCACAGGTATGTGAAGAAACTTGAACACCTTGTTGGAACTAATAGAATCGAGAAGATCTGAAAGTATCTCGGATGTATTCCTGGGTTCCATCATTCCTATCCGCAGTTTGAAGTCTTCCTCCAGTGAGGTAATCGATCTTACGAGATCGGGGAGCCTGATATCAATATCTCGGCCATATGCTGCTGTGTCGAGTGACGTTATTCTTACCTCTTTCATCCCCCTGGCAAGCTGCATTCTCACCTGGCCGGTTATCTTTTGCACCGGTCTGGAGATAAGTTTACCCCTTGCTACTCTTGAAATGCAGAAATTGCAGCTGCCTGTACAACCCTGGTTTATCGGGATACCTTCCATGATTGATGGTTCCCTTATTTCCACATCGTCGAGCTGTCCGGAATAGAATGACCTGAATTCCTTTGGGGTAAGGACCTCTATGTTCTCGTCAGCGAGAGAACCTCCATTAACCGTGGATAGACATCCCATCACCTTTACCTTTGAGGAGTGAGAAAGTTCGGAGATCCTCTGGATCATCCTGTCCTCTGTGGGTTTGATCACCACACATGTGTTTATTATGGATATATCTGCCTCGTCCGGAGTTTTAACAATGCTGGAACCGTCAGCAAGCATCCTGTTAACATAAAGTCCTGACTCCGCTTTCGACAGTGTGCATCCATAAGCTTCGTAGTATATTTTCAACTCTATCCCGATATGCGGGCACATTTATGTGTCTAATAAAAACTTAACCGAAGACGTTGATCGACGGAACCCTTTTACACAATCCCGGAAAATATTGTTTTAAAACAGCTATTCTTAGGTTTCATCATAAGTTTTCCCTGTCCATACACTTCGATTATTGATTCTGGGATGCGGAATAGAAAAATTGTAAATAACACACGTGCAGATTCAATAATCAAACTCAAAAGGAATAAATACGCAAGTTCATTGCCATAATATGTCAGAAAAATTCAAGCCTGAGAAATTTGTAGACGAATACAGTTGTGATATAGTTCTCAGATGGACTGGGATCGATCCCGCACTTTTACCCATAGATGACCTCGATAAAGCAATAATTTGCATGCTCAGGCACAACGCAAGAATACCAAATTCGGAGATCTCGAAAATTCTCAAGACCAGCGAGGCCACTGTGAGAAGGCGAATAGCAGAACTGACAAGAAAGAAGATAATATTGGGCTTCGCAGCCCTCGTTGACCTGCAGGCGATCGAAAATAGCATAAAGGTGTTTCTGAAAATAAAAGTGGATAGCGACAAACTTGATGCAGTCGCGGGAAGACTTTCCAACAACATCAACATACTGGGACTTTACAGAAGACGCGGCGAAAATGAAATAATCGCTGAAACTCTATTTCTGAACATGGAAACTCTTCAGAATTTTGAGGACATGATGACAAAGGTTGACGGTGTAACAAACTTTGAGACAATGATTGTATCAAAGGCATACAAAAGGAATCCCTGGGTCGGGATCTGATTCACTTCCGTTCTGCCGGGCCATGGAGTGTCCATAAGTCTGGGTGCATGCACAATTTAGTTAAGATTCCACAGATTACCTTTTAGCGATCCAGATGAGTGAAATTCTGAAGCTGGTTAAAAAATTTGATGAGTATAGAAGCAAGTGCCTGAATCTGCAGGCATCTGAAAATATCATGAGCAGGGATGCAAGGGCTGCCCTTGGTTCCGGAATGGCATCAAGGTATTCCCATGTGGATCATGAAACGCATGAAAATTCTTATGGAGGTACTTCCATAATTGAAGAGATAGAGGAAAGTGTGAAGAGGATGGCCTCAAAGCTTTACAGAAGCAAATATGCAGAGGTGAGGCCGATCGGCGGGCATGTCGCACTTGAGTCCACCCTTATCTCCATTCTGAAGAAAGGGGATTCATTCCTGTACATTGATGAGAAGGATGGCGGTTATCCCGGATACAGGCAGGACATGATCCCCGGCATGTTCGGATTCACAGGAATTCCAATTCCTTATTTTTACGACAGGCAGGAGATAGATTTCTATGGTCTTGAAAAGGTCGTTAAGGAAAAGAAACCCAGGGCCATAGTTCTTGGACAGTCTGCATTTGTGAAAGAATACGACCTGGGAAGAATAAATGAAATTGCGTGGAACTATGACCTGAAGGTCGTCTACGACGGTTCCCATGTCATGGGCCTGATTGCCGGCAAGGGATTCCAGACAGATGCAATCTTCAGATCTGATGTTCTGCTTGGATCGACACACAAGACATTCTTCGGTCCTCAGGGTGGAATAATCCTTACCAATGACGGTGATCTCATAAATAGGATATCAGAGAATATGATATGGAAGACCATGGATAATTATCATCCATCCAGACTGGCTGCCCTTGGTGTGTCCATGGAAGAAATGCTTGCCACTGGTGAAGAATATGCCAGTGCAGTCGTGAGGAATTCAAGGAATCTTGGGAAAGCGCTGAATGATCTGAAAATCGGGATAAAGTTCAATCCCTGGTTCAGTTTCACCCACCAACTTATCGTTGACGAGAAGTCAATATCCAGACGTTCACTGGACAGAATATCATTCTCCAAAACACTGGAGAAAAACAGAATAATCGTTGATCGTGACGGCAGGATTGGCACTTCTGAGATCAGCAGACTGGGATTACATGACATGGACATGGTTGGAGAACTAATTAATAAAGCCTTAAGTAATGAGGAAGTAACCAAAGAAGTTACCGATCTGGTTTCGGGACTTCAGTCTAAATATTGGTGATAGCAAAATGCTTGCAAATGACATTATGACAAAGAACGTACTATCGATCGGCCTTGACACGAATGTTATGGATGCTGTCTCCCTGATGAGGGAGAACGGGATACATTCACTCCCAGTGATGGATGGAAAGAAGTATGTGGGAATTGTTCTGTCCGGGGATTTGATAAGAAGGAGAAGCCTTCACACAAAGTCCAAGATTTCAAGCTTTATACGATACACTCCGACACTGTCACCGGAGAGTGATGTGTCATCCATCATCAGTGCAATGAAAGACTCCGGCATATCAGCGCTGCCTGTGGTCAGTGACAGGACTCTCCTTGGGATTGTGACAAAGGCAGACATTATCAGGAACTTCGAGTCTCTGGGAAAATTTGACAGAATAACAGCTATACACATCATGTCCCCGGATCCTTCCTACGTGACGCCCGATGATCCCATCGACGTTGCGATGGAAAAGCTCAGGGAGCTGGACGAATACGAAATACCGGTCTGCAGGACAGATGCAAAGTTTCTGGGAATACTGAGATTTGAGGACGTCATGAAATTGATACTGAAGGACCCCGAGAAGATTACATATGGACAGTATACCACGGACAAAACCCCAACAAAGGTGATCGTCGGTTCCATAATGCATGAGGATGCACACGCAGTGAATCTCCATGACGATGTTGTTAAGGCTGCAGATATAATGAACAAATATTATCTGCATATTGTGCCCGTTGTGGATGACGATAACAAGATAAATGGCGTGATCGGGATGAACGACCTTCTTGACCTGATCACACCGTCGGCAAACAATGAAGGTTTGCTTGTAAACGTTACCGGCCTTGATCATGGTGATGATGATCTTTACGACATTACGTATTTCTTGACCGACAAATTTGCTCAGAGGTTTCTCCGGCTTGCTGGAGTTTCCTATGGTACTTTCAATATTCATGTGATCCGGTACAAAACCGAGGGGAGCGTGAAATATTCTCTCAGGACAAGACTTTCTGCGGGTAAATATTTCATGTCAATCAACTCATACGGCTGGAATTTCGGGCGCTGCCTGTCAGAAATCCTTGATGATTACGAGAACAGGCTCAAGAAAATTAAGGAGCAGTCCTGAAATGGAAGAAATGCTGGACAGCATACTGGATTATTGCGGCAAAAGGTCCAGCTTTGCCGATGTAAGATTCATGTCCAGTGAAGAGAACGGCGTATCTTACCGGAACGGTGAGTTCCAGGGATTTCAGACTTCAAGAAACAGTGGTATCGCTATCAGGATAGTCAACAGGTCCGTAAGCTACGTTTTCACGAACAGTGGTGACATGGAGGAGATATTCAGGCTCATAGATGGTGCAGTTGATAGATCCAACAAACCTGGAAAGAACAGGATCAGCCTGGGAAAGGATACCAGGGCGAAATGGAAGGTGCCTTCCTCAAAGTTCCCGCTTGATATGTCAATTGATGACAGGATTGACATCCTGAAATCTAATGATGAACAAATGAAAACACTTGGCGCTGATATCAGGATCAATGTCCTGAGCGACAGCATCACGCATGAGCATTACATGAACACGATCGGATCATCCATAGAGGGAGAATATCCGAGAATCGGGTATTCATATGTGGCAGGTGTTATGGATTCCGGAAATTTTGAGCAATCCTCGGCACAGTTCGGCATAACCGCCGGATATGAGGATTTCAAAACAATGAATATCGAAGATAAGGTTGCTGGAGATATCAAATCCCTGAAAAATGCCATCAGATCCAGAGGCATAAAGCCCGGTGTGTATGATGTTGTCATAGGACCGGAAATCTCTGGAATTGTTGCACATGAATCCTGCGGCCATCCAACTGAATACGACAGGATAATTGGCAGGGAAGGCGCACAGGCCGGGGAATCTTTCCTTTCAGGCAAGACCTATCCCTACAGGGTTGGATCTGACAGTGTGAGCGTGATCGACGATCCCACCATGCCTAAAAGTTATGGTTTCTACAGATATGATGATGAAGGAATAGAATCCAGAAAGAAGTATCTTTATCACCACGGGATGACGGAGGAGTTCATTCACAACAGGGAAAGTGCTGCAATCCTTGGCGTTGAACCCAATGGTTGCGGAAGATCGTCTGACTGGGACATGGAACCTATTCCCAGGATGAGTACAACATACATCGAACCAGGCGAATTCACGCTTGAAGAACTTATTGAGGGGATAAAAGACGGTCTTTACATAGTATCATATACGGAATGGAACATCGATGATATAAGGTACAATGAGAAATATGTCGGCAAAGAGGCTTACAGGATCACGAACGGAAAATTGGGTGATTCTCTCAGAAGACCTGTAATTGAAACGACAACCACCAAACTTTACGGTTCTGTTGATGCCGTCTCCAGGGATCTGGAATTCTCTGCCGGGACATGCGGAAAAGGCGATCCTGAGCAGGGTGTTGATGTATGGATGGGCGGCCCAAACGTGAGACTGAGGAATATGTACATTAGTTGAAGGGATGATGAATGGAAGTTGTTGACAGGCTTTATGAGAAACTTTCAAGATCAGGTTTTGATGAAATAATATTATCGCATTCCCAGGGCAGTGTCAGGCAGGTCAGATTCTCTGGAAGCAGGAAGGACATGGACGCTGAATGGGATGAATCTTCTCTGGGCGTCTTCGTTTCCCGTGGAAAGAGGATACTCGCACTTGTGATTAATGATCTGTCTGTGGTTGACACGATCCCGGAAAAACTTGTTTCCATGATCTCGAGAATGCCAGAGAATCCACTATTCAATGGTATTTATGACAGGAAGGTGAATTCCTCCTCCGTTTCTACTCGCAGACTCCCCGAGATTGATATAGTGGACAAGAGCATGACCATGATAAATGGCGCAATGGACAATGGTGCAGAGAAGTCTGCAGGACTTATCTATCGAAAAGAGGGAACTGAAAACATCAGGACAAATTACAACGATGTTGAGTTTCCGTCTGGCGGATACGAGATGCTTATCCGATCATTCAGGAACAGCGACAGTGGCCAGGAAGCAAGCCATGCGGGGATGCTGAGCGACCTGCATGATAGTGATTTTGCAAAGCTGGGAGAGGATAGCGCAAGAAATGCAACCCTGAAGACAAACTATTCTGATGGTGTGGAAGGAAAGATTGATGTCATCATGTCTCCGTATGTAATCGGAAACGTTTTGACTTATTCGTCAGAATTTTTCTCTGCTGAATCCGTCATTTCAGGCCTGAGTTTCCTGCAGGACAGAATTGAGCAGCCCGTCGCATCAGAATCGGTAACGTTGATAGACGATCCTCTTGATTTCACCGGTATCGGCGGAAGGATGTTTGATGACGAATGCGCCCCGACCAGAAAAAATACAATGATCGATCATGGTGTGCTCAGGACCTATTTCCAGTCGTTTTCCACATCCAAGAATTTTAAGACTGAAACTACCGGGAATGCTGGAATTCTTATGCCGAACTCCTGGCAGCTGAAGTTGAACGGAGGCGAAAGGAAAATAGATGAGATGATAGCATCCATGAAGAGAGGATTATTTATCCAGAACACTTGGTACACAAGATTCCAGGACTACAGGAATGGAGTGTTCTCAACAGTGCCCCGCGACGGAATATATCTTGTTGAGAATGGTGAAATAACAACACGCTGGAAAGGAATCAGGATCAGCGATTCAGTTCCCAATATATTGAAGTCAATCAGGGAAACCTCAAGGGAAACAAGTAAAGTAAAATGGTGGCAGGAAATAGCCGCAACAGAAATGCCTTATGCACTGGTAAATGATGTTAACATCACGAAGGCGTTTTGAAATTCTTGATGTCGTGGGAAACCCGCATAGATAGTGGTTTTCCTGGAACGCGCATCGCCGAAATTATAAGCGAGGCTACAGATCCACTTCCAGGAAACCGTTGTTTTCCCGCACGTTATAAGTTTTCAGGGGGTTTTTGGACTCACTGTATTCGCATTTCATTTCAGGTTTTATCTTTGCCTCAGCCAGCAGATCGCCAGTGGTCACGTCAAATCTGGCCCCATGTGCAGGGCATACAGCCTCCCTCCCCTCTACACGATCGATTAGGGCACATCCCATGTGGGAGCAAACTGGATCCATGGCATAATATTTCTCATCGTACCTAGCAAGAAGCACGGGTTTTCCCGACACCCACGCCATGACAGAATTTGTTCTTTCAAAGAGTTTGGTAGATATTGATACTCTCCTGTAAGCCATGATTATTGAATAGTCAACATGACCAAATAACTTGCACCTCACATATTTTTCTGATCTGTGTCCAGCCCCTATTATGGCTAGAAAATAATCTCCTGTTGATTCAGTCCCACAGTTTGCCAATCTTTAATTATTACGTTGTTATAGCAATTACCATGACCGGTTTACTTAATGTCGGAGATAAAGCTCCTGATTTTGAATCCGTAGACGATAATGGAAGAAAAGTGAGCCTTCACGATTTCAGGGGAAAGACCGTTGTCCTCTATTTCTATCCGAAGGACGATACGCCAGGATGCACTACTGAGGCCTGCTCCTTCAGGGACAATTTGGAAGAATTCAGAAAGAGAGGCGTGGAAGTTTTGGGCGTGAGCATAGATTCCGAGAGATCCCACAAGAATTTCAAGGAAAAATATAGTCTTAATTTTCCTCTTGTTGCAGACAAATCCAGGGAAATTGTTGAAAAATATGGTGCAACCGGCGATTCAAAGAGCGCAAAGAGGGTCACGTTCATAATAGACGGAAATGGAAGGATAGCATATGTATACGGTAAGGTAACGCCGAAGGATCATTCTCTTGAGGTGCTGAAGAAACTTCAGGAACTGAAGCTGGTTCAATGAATCAGTGACCTCATAAAAAGAGATTGCCCCTCTATACCTTTTGTTCCGTTTGTTTGATAGGTAAATCTTTATATTGAATAACGTATCTATTAATAAATGCTGGTAAGAGATATAGACAAAAAACTTGACATGAGACTTGTTCTTAAATTGCGTCAAAATGTCGAGTTTTTTGACGCCACAAATGACATAGATGCCAAGCTACCGGTTTACATATTCAGGTCTCAGGATAACACGACCTGGATGAGTGTCTATTTTCCCAAAGATGCGAAAAACCCGAGGATTTCCCTGATTCTTAAAAAGTTCAAAGCTGTCTCGAAGGAAGATACCAGCGTGATAGATACCAGAATTAATAATGTAAAGGATCTCGCTGTGATAGAGAAGCTGATGGATCTGCCATCCCTTGTCATTAACAGATCCGACATGTCAAAGGGATTTCTCTATGTGTACGCCAGATTTCATCACAGCGATCTCCCCAGGGTATCAAATCTATTATCCCAGTATACCTCTGACAAGGATAATTCAAGGGTGCAATGGCTCGGTCCAAGCCCTGGAATAATGAAGATAGCGGACTTGGTAAATTCAGAGTACCCAATCTCGTTCGTGACCTATACCGTGAAAGTGAGCAGAAGGACTCGTGTGCTGTATGAACTGTCAAAGGAACATGGAATTATCGCAGAGGTTAAGAATGCACGAAGCAAAAAACATGGATTCAGCGTGATTCTCTACTCGGATCACGATCTTACTGGAAAAATAAACGGTGTAAAACAAATATCCGCAGGCGATATGATATATGAGGCTGACATCAAAAACCGATTCCTTGAGCTGGTCAGGGATGCCTCCAATAAGGAGCACATCATGAGGATGAGATATTTTGTCAGACCACAGGATGGTGCAATTGACGTAACTGTGTTCCTTCCCACAGGAAGCATTTACGAATATTATTCAATCCTCTTCGAAGTTGCGAGAAACAACAGAACTATGTTTACAGTGAAGACTCTCATGCCGTACAGTCCTGATGTGTGGGAGTTTCTTTAGGCGTAAATTCAAAAGATTCAACTGTTGAATCCTCTCCGGATTTTGCCTTTGTCAGAATCTTAAGCAGGCATTAACTTACTTCACTATTTATGGACAGTATCGGACAAGCCTTGTCATGTGGTCCAGGCGCTTGAAAAATTGGACTCCCTTGCATGCATTCGTTGCAGTGTCTTCTGTGCACGGAATTAAATAGATACCCTACGTCAAAATTTTCGTAACGATAAAAAAGCTATACAGAACAGATCCCGAACAAAAATTATGAAAATTAAATATCGTTAAAATTTAGTATTTCTGCCCGTTGTAGGTTTTTGGGTCAAGATAGAGGACAGAAACAGTAATCGAACTGAGTATCCATATAAGGGATATTATCAGCAGAAGATAGTTGGGTTCCACCCACAATGCAACTATAAGAAGCATTGCAGGTAGAAGATATTTCAACACTCCCCAGAAATATGCGTAAAGGTCCATCTAAACAATCATCCGAAGAGCGAACTTAGTCCAGCCATTGCATCTTCTTCAGAGGCCTCTGATTTCTCTTCCTTCTTCTCCTCTTTCTTTTCTTCCTTCTTCTTCTCTTCTTTCTTTGGAGCTGAAGGAGCGACCGGGGCTGCTGCCATGGTTGCAGCGTTCTTCAGAACCTCGTCTATCTTTACCTCTTTCAATCCTGATACCATTGCCTTTATTCTGGCATCGTCCGCTTTGACTCCTGCTTCCTCTAGTACTTTCTTCAGTTTAGCCTCGTCTATCTCCTGCCCAGCTGAGTGCAGAAGTAGGGCTCCATATATATATTCCATTCTCTTTTTCCTCCTTTATCCAAATAGTGCGCCTAATCCCTGAGACACATCATCTTCAGTATTCTTGGATGATTCCTCGGGTTTATTAATTTCTTTCTTTTCCTCTTTCACTTCTTCTTCAGTTCCGCCTTCAACCTCAGAGAGCAGAGCATTTGCTTCCCTTATGGCCTTCAGAATGAAGACGCCCATGTTCTTCTCGTCTATGAAACCTGTCTCCAGTGAGAGAGCCTCCGCGGCTATTCTTCCCTTGACCAGAAGATCGGGTATTATTTCAGGTATAAGGAACATGGACTGAAGTGCTGTTTGCTTCGCCTGGGAGTACGCTGTGGCAACATATCCCATAATATCGTTTATTGTTATTGAAATCGATTCTTTGGAATAGAACGTGCCTTCTCCATATGCTCCAAGAAGATTGAGTCCTACCGTGAGTGGAAAGATCTCGAGTTTTTCCATGAGTTTGGCCTTTTCCTTGGAAATGACCTCACCCTTCTTGACAAAAACCGTATCTTTCTTGATTACAATTTTTCCCTTTTCTATTGCAGTTGATAGACCAGCCTTCTGGAATTCACTTACCATTGGGCCAGGGGGAAAGCTTGTTTCCTTTGCCTCGATAATTATGTCCTCGTCGGCGATTTCCCCGCCTCTTGCTGGTGCCTTCTGCTTGGTATGGTTAAGCATTTCGTATAGCTTGAGAGGAGATTCAGATGTTGTTATAAGGGCTACCTGCCCCGATGCGGATTCCTTAAATCTCTCGCCATTTGGAATTTTGGACTGATCAATGGCTTTCTCCAGAAGTCTGACACGAACCACCTGTATTCTGGCACTTTTCCTGAGATCTTTTCTTATCTGCTGAAGCTGGGAATTCCTGATTCCCTTTATGCTTGCAACAGCCAGAAGTTTGTTTTCGGAAATCCTCCTGGATAGATCCGAAACCAGTTCTACCTTCCACTGGGCCGCCTTGCTCATTGCAGATCACCTGTGTTAACCTTTACCGCTTTACCCATTGTGCTCTTGATGTACACTGACTCAATGTTGCCTGTACCTTTCTCAAGCTTTCCGGTGAGCCTCTTCATGATCGCCAGAATATTCTCCCTGATTTCCTTATCCGACATCTTCTTGGTGCCGACAAGAACATGGAAGGTTCGTCTGTCTCTGCTCCTGACCCTTACGGTTTTGCGAAGATTTGACACTATTGATGCCGGATCCTGTCCTGGTGGAACCGGTTTTGGTATTTTTCCCCTGGGTCCGAGAACCTGTCCAAGGGTCTTTCCAACCGTAGCCATGAGCGTTGATTCTGCTATGAAGAAATCCACCTGGTTTGCAATCTTCTTGAAATTTTTTTTGTCCTCAGCAAATTTTGAAAGATCTTCCGGACCGTATACAAAGTCGGCGATTCCTTTCGCTTTGGACTTGAGTTCATCAGATCCTATAATCGCCACCTTGGTGTCTTTGCCGCGCCCGTTTGGCAATATTATCTCCTCATTCACCCTGTTCTTTGGGTCTGCGAGATCGACATCCTTCAAGTTTACTGCCATTTCTATGCTTTCCAGAAATTTTCTTTCCTTTCCGTTCTGCTTTATTTCCTTTAATGCAAGTGCTAAAGAATCCTCTGCCAATTAAATCACCTGAATGTAGTGCTGACGAGATAACCTCTCCTACATCGATTAAATCTGCATTGATCCTTGCTTAATAAGAGTTTGTATCTCCTTCGGATCCTTGCCGTCCACCGTTATTCCCAGTGAAACGCATGTTCCCAGAACTTCCATTACCGCACCCTTGAGGTCATATGACATCATGTCCGAAAGTTTGGCTTTTGCAACATTCTTTATTTGTTCAATAGTGGCATTGCCAGCAATCTGCTCCTTTTTCTTGCCTGACCCTTTTTCTATGCCAAGTTCCTTTTTTATAAGCGCGGAGGTAGGGGGTATTCCGACTTTTATCTCGTACTTTTTCTGAGCTGGATCTGTTACTATGACTGAAACTGGGACCTGCATTCCCTGGAATGCTTTGGTCTTCTCGTTTATGTCCTTTATTACCTGTGCAAGATTCAGTCCCAGCGGTCCGAGAGCTGGACCCAGTGGAGGACCTGTTGTGGCTTTTCCGCCCTCTACCATTGTGTTGATCGTTTGTGGCATTTCAATTACCTGTTCAAGGTGAATTTAAGATTTACTATTAATCTTTTTGAATCAAATTTTCACATTGCAATTGATTATTTTCCGGAATCCCTGAATAACCTTCCAGATGAGTTAGTCCCTTTCACGCACTTCATTCAGGAATCCTGAAATAACGCTGAAAAACTCTTCCGGTTTCTCAAGATAAACGGGATGTCCGGCCCCTTCTATAATCTTCAGAACGGACACTTTGCAGAGGTCTGAGTACTCCTTTGCATGTGCAACAGGAACTGTTTTGTCCCCAGACCCCCATATAAAAAGAACAGGCAGTTTTATCTTTCTCAGATCTTCCTTCCTGTTTTCAATCCAGGCGGGAGCTGCTGCAATCACACTGGAATGCAGTTCCGGTTGCGAAATAACTGACAAAACTGCCATGCCTCCTCCCATTGAGGCCCCAAGAATGTGGGCTTTCTGAACCCCTATTGATTCCATATAGTCCCTTATGAACACCGGGCCTTTTTCGATGTTTCCCCTGGAGATCGCGTATTTTTCATTAGATGAGGACTTACCGAATCCGGGATAATCGGGGGCATAAACACTGAAGCCGATCGATGATAACCTGCTGAAGAGATCCGCTTTATCCCAGTCACCTGATGTGTAGGACCAGCCGTGCATGAGAATTATGCTTTGCCTTTTGTCTTTTACGTTTGAAAACCTGTGAAAGACCTTCCCGTTTCCAACGGAAACAAATTCCCCTTCAATACTATGATACATAAGCATCCAATCGCACTAATTCTTATAAAGTGCACGCGCAATATGATAGCGTATTCCCCTGATTCACCCTTGTGAAGAAGTCTCCGCATCCTTGATATCGCAGTCCAATGCTATTCCAGAACGCTTCAGATTGTCCATTTCCAGGCTGAGGAATGTGTACCTTGATCTGATCTCGTTCAGATTCTTTTCAAGGAATTTTTCCTTTGATCTGGATCTGTACGGTGTGAATCTCACAGATTCGTAATTTATATCCATGAGTATAAGGGATTGTGGAATTGCGATCCTTCCATACCTTTCAGAGGTAACAAAGGGATCAGAATCGTCCGGGTGTTCAGAATGCTGTACCGCATAAGCCATGATTGTTCTTATCTGCTGCCAGAGAAAACTCTGAGCATAGAAATCAATGAATGTGGATCTGTTTTCAGATCCGACCTCTATCTTGCTTATGCTTCTGATTGTGTTCCTCCCGTCGCTGCGGCAGTAATTCCTGAAGTCGTGCGTCCCCAGGAACTTTTCCAGAACATGCCTGAGACCTTCTACCCCGACATCCTGGAGCAGATAATACCTGTACCACTTCATTGTGCAGTGTCTCGGGTTGAATTTTTCATCTACCACTGCAAAAGAATGAAAAGACATGTCGGTGATCCGTGAGTTCAGGATTCCCATGAGTTTTTCAATGCGATCCCCGTATTCCACAGAGAAAACATTGGATACGGCGCTTACGCCCCTGTCTGTCCTGGCTGCCGATCTTATTTCAGAATTGATGCCCAGATTCTCGATTTCTCTCTGAATGGAATCCTCGACGCTTCTTTCACCGTTGCCTCTCTGATATCCTGAAAATCTTGTGCCGTCATAACTGAACTTGATAATGTATTTCATCATGATCCTCATTGAGTAATGCCAATGGTGATAAACTGATTTTCATAGCGGGCATGGGAGTGGCAGGTTCATATCTTGCGAGAAGGCTCCGCGACAATGGTTTTGATGTGGAGTGCCATGATCCCAGAAGGAGCGATTACTATTTACCCTGCGGCTATGCGACCAACAGAAATCTTCTCCGTAGGGCCCTTGAGCGCGTGAATATGGATCCTGACGGATATATAATGTCTGAGGCAGATCACGTTTACCTGTCCTCGGACAGATTTGAGATCGAATTTGGATCATCGGGTTTGTGCACAATAGACAAGAAAAGAATGATAGAGGACATGAATTCTGGAATTGAAGTCTTCCCTTCAAAACTTATCCCTGAAGCCGATTCCATGACGGTCGACGCCACGGGAATCTCCAGAGGATTGATAGGTAAATCAGAGAACGATTACAGCATGATCGCAAAGGAATATCTCTGTGAAAGCGGCGATCATGATGATTTCTATTTTCACTATTTTCCAGAGGGTAGAGGATATTACTGGGAATTTCCGCTTGGCAACAGATGGCATATCGGGGCAGGTTCATCTGACCCGAAACTTATTGATCAGTACCTGGGCAACAGGAAGAGGATTCTTGTCACGGGTAGAAGAATCAGGCTCAGGCCGCTGTTTCAGGAGTCAGTTGCCGGAAACGTGATAGCTGTTGGGGAGGCTGCCGGCTGTGTATCACCGATCACTGGAGAAGGGATCATGCCCTCATTGAGGAGCGCGGAATGCCTGTTCAAAGCCATCTCAGGATATGACGATATCCGGAAGATCAGAGAGAGATACCTTTCCTGCCTCTACAGTGAGATGGGGTATTACTATGATCTCTTCAACCTGCTGAAAAAGTCCCAGAATGGCCGTTTAAGAGATATATCTAACCTGAAGAACATCAACATTGTGAGAAAAGATTTGAGAGATTTTGGCATCCGGGTGAGTTTTGCCAGACTCCTGCGAAATTTCCTCTGATCAGATCACTCCGCCGTCAACCGGGATCATCGCATCCGTTGTGGCACCGAATATCTCGTCGTTCAGCAGCGAGATGAGAACATTTGCCACGTGCTCTGGTAAAACCTCGACCCTGAGCAGATTGGAACGCTTGTATTCATCGACCGTCTGCTTCTTTGCCTGCGCCCTTTTTTCGAGAACCCCGTTGGCCCATATCTTGGAGCCCTTGAAAATCTTGTCAGGGTTGATGATGTTTGCCCTTATTCCATATGGCCCGCCCTCCTTTGCCACGTAATGGCATATCTGCGCTGAGAAGGCCTTGGAGGAACCGTATGAGAGCATCCCAACGCCTGGATGGGTGAGATTCTTGGTTATGTTGAACACGACGTTTCCCCCGATTTTCTGGGCTTTCATTATGATGAATGCCTCCCTGGTCATGAGAAAAACGCCCATTGAGTTCACCCTGAAGCTCAACTCAACATCTTCCACCGTCGTCTCATCGATGGGTGCTGTCCTGAGGACGCCTGCATTGTTGAAAAGAACATCCACACCGCCATACCCTTGGACAATGTCCCTGTAGAGTGTGGATACGTCTTTCTCCTTTGATATGTCAACGACAGCGGGATACACGTTTGCCCTGATCTGCGGATCCATTGAATTGACGACATTCTTCAGATCCGGATCGATGTCGCACGCAACGACAATGGACCCGTTCTGGGACAGTCTGATTGCAGCCTCCAGTCCTATTCCGCTTGCCGCTCCCGTGACGACTGAAACCGATCCCTGGAGATTCTTGTATACTGTCTTCTTCAGTTTCGCCTCCTCGAGGGGCCAGTATTCCATGTCGTAGGCTTCCTGTCTTGTTATGAATTCATGCCTGCCTATTGATCTTGCGAGAGAATTAACCTTCATGCTGTGGATGAACTGATCCATGACAATGGAAGCCTCCTTCTGGCTTATCCCGGAAGTGATGATGCCCCAGCCCCTGATTACTATAATGGTTGGATATGGATCGTGCATGGGAAAACCCTTCACGTACTTTCCGTACTCAGCGGTGTAGTTTTCCGCAAAGGAGTCTATCTGTTTCAGTAGATCGTCGATTTTCTCGCAGTAAAGGTAGTCATACTTTGTCCTGATGAGCATGTCAGGTGTGGCTGGGCCTGATTTCTGGAAGATCATTGCTTCCTCTGACTGTGCGATCCTCATTGCGGTTTCATCCCTCCTGACCATGAGGATTTTCTTCCTCCTCTTTGAAAGTGATCCCCTGATCCTGGGAAGCCATTCCTGATAATTGATCTCGATACTATCGAACCTTTTGGCCAGTATGTTCTTTTCAGCATTGCTGAGATATTTCTCTGCGCTGCTCACAATGGCAATGTGATTTTCATAGCTTTCCCTGGCAGTTTCGCCGAACGTGAAAAGTCCATGTTTCTCGAGAATTATTCCCCTGATGCCGCCGGATATTTTTGGAATGACATTGAGAACCGCCTTCGCAAGCTTGAATCCTGGTGGAATATACGGAAGAACGATAACGTTGCCCATAATGGATGCAATATCACTCTGGCTCTTTCCGGAGTTTGTTATGGCGAGAATGGCATCGGAGTGTGAATGATCCACAAATTTTGCAGGTATGAATGCATGCAGAAATGACTCCACTGAAGGGGAAGCCTCGGAAGGATCGACCATGCTCTTTCTCAGGTACGATACCATCTCCTCGTCGCTCATCCCTTCTATGCTGGAAGCTGCCCTGAGGTCCTCAAGACGGAGTCCGGTGAAACCTTTTCTTTCAATGGTCGCCAGATCCGATCCGCTTCCCTTTACTCTCAGAACCTCAATTGATCTGCCGGTATGATCCTTTTCTTTCACCTTGACAGAGGTGTTTCCGCCTCCATGCAGAACAAGGGTGTCTTCTGACCCAAGCAGGCGTGATGAGTAAACTCTCTCCTCCAGTGAATCTTTAAATTTCTCTTCCTTCCATCTGGACTCCATGCTTCGTAATCACGCCGCAAACTAATAATTATTCACTTGAAGCGGGTATCCTGATCATTCAATCCTTATAAGTGGTCTGCCCGGCCACGCATTTTTACCTTTCTCTATTTTGGCCTGATCCGCATGGATTTCTGCATTGAATATTGCCCTGAAATAATCGGTGTTCTCCCTGAGGACGGAGAGTTCATCAAATTTGTAGAAACTGACCAGGTTTCTGACCTTCATTGCTTCCGGAATCAGATATAGCAGGTTCTTCTGGATGCTTTTTGTCATGTTCTCTGAAACTGCCCTCATGACTTTCCGCTGATCATCACCGGCAACATAGATGTTAATTCTCGAAGGTTCCTTTCCGATCACTTTCAGGATGCTCCTGACGTCCTCCTCGACCCGGTCGATGTAAGATTCCTTCTCTATTAGATCTCTGTCTATATTCTCCGGAGAGTATGAATCAAGTTGTGCATTGGCCACCGATCCCGGAAGATCGAGACGGTGCCACTGTTCCTCTGAAACGAATGGAATCACAACGGAGAGTGCTTTCAGCCATTCTCCTGCGATCAACTGGAGCATTCTGGACCGTGATCCTCCTCTCCTTTCAAGCCTCTTGATGTCGTTCATCACGTCAAAGAATATTGAGACTATCCCCTGCCTGATGTTAAAGTTCCTTATGGAGTCCACGAACGATGCCATTCGTGACCTGAATATTGATATGAACCATTTCTCAACCTCGCTCATATTTTCAATATCCGTGGAGGTTGAGTTCACGGATGAGAGAATCTCGACCAGAGACAGGTATTTCTTCTGAACTGACTGTATCTCGCTCTCCTTCCAGTCGATTACTGACTGCGGATCGGCTGATATGGACATGTAAAGCCGATATATGTCAGCAGAATATTTGTTTGATATGACGCTCAGCGGAATTGCGTTTCCCTTGCTTTTTCCAATCTTGGATCCTTCGACAATGACCAGACCGGATATTGCAATTCCATGCGGGAGATCCTTTCCGCTGAACAGTGCGACATGGTTCATGAGGTAGAATACGAGATGATTTGTCAGGTGGGGAGTTGCAGTCAGTCTCAGATCCACACCGTACCAGTACTGTTTTTCCTTTCTTGCCCCGTCAATCTGTGCCATCACATCGCCGTCATATTTCCCCTCAGGAACAGGATAACCGAGCATGATGTGGTCAAGTATGTCTGGGCTGATTTCCCTTTTTTTATCGAATATCCTGACCAGATAGGGGTAGCAGGTGTAGAGCACTGGATATATTGTGGAGTCCGAAAGGGATTCAATGATCCAGTTTTGATCGAACGGCAGTCTTGTCCCGATTCCCCTCTTTCTGGCGCATGGTCTTTCCCTCAACCATTCAATCACCTCCTTGATCGACTCTCTATAGGATGAAGGAAAGATATCCATTGAATCAACGAGCGCTCTTGTGCGATCCTTCCACTCCCTGTTGGAATAGTCGATGAACCACTGATCCTTCATGATTGCAACGATTACTTTGGCTCCTGACCTTGTTTCCGCGATCCTGCTTGTCTCATATACAACAATTGAGAACCCGAGCCTCTTCAGGTCAGCGATTATGGCATCCCTTGCCTCCTTCACACTCATGCCTGAATAAACGTCATTCTGGTCGTTCAGCCTTCCACTGTAATATTCTTCCTTGTAAAGTATCTGAGTCGCTTCCCTGAGCTTGTCCGAATCTTGCACAGACTGTATCTTCATCCTGCGGTAGAGGCTTTCCACTGTATTTTTATCATCCGGCACGTCTATGATCTTGATGGGATCAGGGTGAAAGTTTGAATTCATTATCCCCGCATAATCCCATATTGAGTGCCCCGGTACGGAATACACTATTCCAGTGCCGTTGTCCGGATTCACTATTGGCGATTCGTAGACATTCACCTTTCGCCCTGACAGCGGTGCCTCAAATTCCTCTCCCAGTATTTCTGACCTTTTAATTTCCCTCACGAGAGATATTTCATGATTCTGATAAACGAGCTTCTCGAATGATGATCTGGACAGGACCACTTTATCCCCGTTCAGCGCACACAGCATGTAATCTCCCCTGTCGCTGATCCAGAGATTCGTCACGCCGAAAATTGTTTCCGGCCTTAATGAGGCGGCTACAAGGGAGAAGTTCCTGCCCTTGAATATCACGCCTGTATATTCCTCAATGCTTACCTTGTCGATATCCCCATCCTTTATGTCGTCTTCGCCTACGGCATTCTCGTCCTCCACGCTGTAAAGCACCGGATATGTTCCCTTTTTAATGTATCCCAGATCGTTCAGCTTCAGAAACTGCCATTTCACAAATTCCTGATAAACCGGATCGGACGTGGTAAACCTTCTTGACCAGTCGATTGAAAAACCCATGAGGCTGAAGTCCTTTATTATTTCAGCAGAGAAGTAGTCGGCAATGTTCTTTGGGTCAGAAAAACTGGCCAGAATTCTCTTAATTTCTTTGGGGTCCTTTTCATAAAGTGACAGATAATTCGTATACATCTTCACCATGGACTCGTCACCGGATCTTATTCTCTGCGAAAGTGCAAGTATTGGAGTTCCGCTCTGATGAAACGCCATGGGATAAAGCACATTGTATCCGTTGATCCTGTGAAATCTTGCGATTATGTCCGCAAGCAGATATGTACGGCCATGGCCTATGTGCAAAGGCGCATTGGTGTAGGGATAGGGCACTGTTATGAAGTACTTTTTCTTGGTTTCACTGGGAGAAGCGATAAATGTCCCTTCCCTCTCCCAGTACCTCTGCCATTTAAGTTCATTGCTGGAATCCAAGTTCTAATACACCCTAAACTATAAGCACTGCCGCGGCAACAACGGTAGTCCATTCCCCTGATTTCAGGACGACGCCAGTGGAGCAGATGTTCTTCGTGGTCAGGATCTTGTCTTCCAGGACATATTCATTCTTGGTTTCATCCCACACAAGCTTGTCCTGAAGCCCCATGGTGCTGGCAAGCATCTCGGCTGCGAGCTTCTCGGCAAAATAACCTGCCACCTTTTCGGTCTGGCCGTAACTGTGGTGCTCGCTGAGGTAGCCCCATTTCTTCTTATCTCTCGGAATGGCATAACCGATTGCCGCTGAGATCATCCTGTTGAGCTCGTTTGATGAATTCCTTGCAAGAACTGAGAACAGGATCTGACCGTCAGAAAGAAGTTTCAAACCATCATTCACGGAAACGACCTCACAGTTGGGAGGAAATATCGAGCTTATGCTGGATAGGTTATACTGGGCAATATGAGCATCACGCAGTGCTTCCTCGAACGACTGGAGTTCACTTTCTCCCCTGCCCACTCCCCTCGTAAAGAATATTTGTTTTGGAACTAATGCTGACATCTATGTGGATATCTTTCAAACTTATATTATTTTATTAGAAACCCTGCAGTTCAGAAAAATGCAGACATTCTCATTCAGATATCAAAAAGTATTCGTGCTTCCTTCCCGGCTGGATCGATATAGAGGTCGTGGTATGTTACGGCTTTTATCACATTGAGCGGTTCCATATCGTCGGTTATTCTGGCACCAGCGGCGTTACCTGATACAGTGTTCGAGGAAATCTTAAAACCAGATAGCTTGTAAAACAGAACGGATCTGGAATCAACATTCTCGATGATGATGCCAAGCAAGTTCACAATAGCTTCCTTAAGATCTGTAAACCTGAATTGAAAGTTTTTGTGCACAGTGGTCTTCAAAGCGCTGATATCGAATATAAGATCGGCTGTGGCCGAAAACGCATTCATGAACAGATCATTTATATTCGAACCCGTTACAACGATCTCCAAGTCTGCGGTGTGATCAATAATCCTGTAATAATTCATCTAAAAAAAGGGAGGTGATAAAATTTTAAAAATATTTACTCCGGTCTCTGTGATGATATGACCGGTATTGGTTCCTCAAGGTTCAACCCTATCTCGTCCTCTCTCAACTTCCTGCCTATGCTCTTCTCATAGAACGAGATTATGGACCTCTTCTCTGCCATGGTGTAGTCACGGAAGTACTTGTCCTTCTTCAGGACCTTTCCGGTTCTTTCCTCATAGAGTTTTGCCGGGATTGAGTACTTTCTCTGTGTTGCATCCCTGTACAGTTCCGGTATCACATTGAATGCACAGAATGGCACAACTCTTCCATCAGGCATTGCATAGTGGATATCACACCTTTCAACCCTGTCAACGTCGTATGTGTAAGGGTCCATGAAGTGCATGAAACCTATGAACATGCTCTTGTAATGGAAGGCTTTCAGGCCATGGTAATCTCCGCCGGTGAAGGCATTGTAAATCATATCCTTCAGCTTGAAGTCCTTGGGTGCCTTCTCATAGTCGACGAACTTCTTTATGCTCATGAGGAGCTTTGAGGTGGATTCGACCTTTTTGAGCCTCCTGAAGCTGGAGTTCTTTATCTCGTCCCCAAGTTCGCCTATGTATTCAAACATACCCCTGACGTCAATGAATCTCGTTATCGGAATTATCTTGTCGCCATCCTTGAATATGTAAGTACCCATTCCACAGGCAAAGTGTATTGACAGTTTGTAGGTTTCCTGTCCCTTGAGGGCTTCAACGAAGTTCGAAACTTTTGTTGTCGAGGGCACTGTGAAGAAGTCTTCTCTTCCAATCATTCCGTCGGTCTGCTGTTCGATCTTCTTGATTGCTCCAGGAATTGTGATTCTCTGCTTCTCCCTCATCCTGTCAGGCATTCTTCCCACCAGGCTCACCGGCTGGAAGTTAACAGCCCTGACGACATCGATGTTTGAGAGACCGAATCTTATCATGTCTCCAAGATAACCGTCGTTTATTCCTCCTATTACAGTCGGTACAAGAACAACGCCCATTGGAGCTTTCCTGTAATTGTCAAGTGCTGCAGGTATTTCCCAGAAATTCTTGGGGTTTGATCTGGGTGTTGGCCCATCAAAGCTTGTATAGACGACATTTGATCCTGCCTCCCTTACTCTCTTGGGGAAATCGGGATCGAACGCAGCCCTTATGCTGTTGGTGTTGAGCTGTATGTGCTCATAGCCTTCTTCCCTGGCTATCTTGATTATGTCAATTATGTCGTCCCTTATTGTCGGTTCTCCGCCGGTTATCTGAACTGCATTCGCGCCAACAGGCTTCTCATTCCTCATCCTTCTCAGCATCATTCTCACCTGATCCTGTGAAGGCTCGTATATTGGCTCGTTCTCCTTCGCATAGAAGAAGCAGTACCAGCAGGAAAGATCGCACCTGTTTGTTACCACGACGTTTCCCAATCCGGTGTGTGACTTGTGTTTCACGCACAGACCGCAGTGAGTAGGGCAGACGATTTTCTCCTCGAGAAGGGCAACGTTAGGATTCAGGATCCTTATACCCTTGTCCTGCCATTTCTTTGCTTCCTGGTACATCTCGTAGTCTTCCCAGTACTTCTCTCTTGTTATTCCATGCTCAGGGCACTCTTTTATAAGTTTAACTTCGCCGGCGTTCTCATAAACAATGGCCGGTATTCTCATCTGATCAAATTTCTCTTCGTCGGCGCACAGAGGACACAGACTTTCTGTCACCCTCAGTATTAGCATATCGTTGGTGATCAAGTGCCCCTGTGAGTTCAAGAATTCTGCCACTGTCTTGAACGGTGAGTTCTTGCTTATCTCGAAGTCAGAAGCAAATCTGACCTCAGGGTACCTGTTTATTTCTTCGGATACTATCATTTTTATGTTCACCTAATTGCAACAACTTAAAATACGATAAATTAAAACTGTTTTGTAGTTTATGTGACTAATAATGTTTTTGGTCAATTAGCATCGGCAGCAACAATTATGATTAAACTGCGGAGCCTTTAATTTTTGGTATCATCAAATCGTTAATATTTGATGATTCACTAATAATTTAGAATTAAGATTAACAAATAGCATAGACTACTTTAAAGCTATTAATGCTGGAATCTACAGCACTTTGAATCAGTTTGCCGCAGACTCCAAGATAGATTGTAATGGACGTACTTGCTTTGATTGACCTAAGATCACGAATTTTAAAGAATGTTGTTTCGTTCACTACAACCCGGTTTATCTACTGTCTAATAATAGTGACCATTCTTCTTGAACATGAAAGCAGTCTTATCATTCACCCACACGTTTCATTCAGTATTATCAAACGTAGATCGTTCTGAGAATCTTTTAGGGATAACAAGGCTCACAGAATTTATAAATAATAGCTTAGGGATTACGGAGTGAGCGGGTGTGGTGTAGCCTGGTAACACGCGAGCTTGCCAAGCTCGTGCCTCGGGTCCAAATCCCGGCACCCGCATGCTGATTATATATTCTATGGGTTTTACTTGACATAAGTCTACTGCGAGGATAAGCTCTGGAAATTCGCTTCGATTAATACCAACCGGAAACCTTGCAACAATATTCGCAACTATCCACGTCGCTTATTGTGCACACCTTGTTGATCTGGTTTTAGAATTCCATGAAAAGTGGTTCAAGAAAATAATTATATATAGAATATATTTGTATGTTTATGGTAGAAGATGGAAACGAACCAATTCCAAAATTCACAGAACTGCCAGAAAAATACAGGGAAAGGCTTAACAAGATTCTGTCTCCCGGGGAGAACATAGAATATTCCTTGAGGTGTATTGCCGGTACCCACGCTCAGGGCATGAATGTGAGAGCTTATGGAGGTGGTGCGGCCGGAGAACAGCTTGGACATCCCTGGATGATAATAACCAACCAGAGGTTTCTTCTTGTGTCCAAAGGACTGCTATCATTTGAAGAGAGGCAGTTCAGATATGAGCAAATTTCATCTGTGGAACTCAAGCAGGGAATCATAGAAGATCATATCATCATAACAGGAATGGGCGTAAATGAGGACTGGACCTTTTGGAAGAAGTTGAGAGACCATACAACCAGAGGAGTTCAGTTGCTTCAAATGAAGATCAATCAGCGTGCACAGGGTCAGTCCTCTTCTGCCGGTCCTCAGGATCCATTGACTGAACTTAAGATGAGACTTGTACGTGGAGAGATCACGCCAGAGCAGTACGAGAAGCTTAAGTCGCTGCTATAGTAAAATAGTAAAGTACTCGGAAGATTTATTTTCCATTTTAAATCAGCTAGATAATGACAAGAAAGGATAGGTCAGCCAAAATTTCCATAATAGGTGATGAAGAAAAACCTGAAAATCCGAAATTTTCCATTGAATTCATGAACAGGCAGGCTGATCCTCTGGATAATTTCTATGAATTTTCAGCTGGCAACTGGATCAGAACTC
>JAJYEP010000002.1:44115-48264 GCA_021785735.1 Thermoplasmata archaeon
AAAATTTCCATAATAGGTGATGAAGAAAAACCTGAAAATCCGAAATTTTCCATTGAATTCATGAACAGGCAGGCTGATCCTCTGGATAATTTCTATGAATTTTCAGCTGGCAACTGGATCAGAACTCATCCCATACCTCCCGATAAATCCTCATGGAGTTCATCGGCAGAACTTGTGGAAAGAAACAGGTATATACTTGGCAAGATACTGGAAGAATGCGCTCTGAATGATGATCCTGAAGCAGACATTGTTGAAAAAATGGTCGGGGATTTTTATATATCTGCTATGGACCTGGAAAAGATAGAGCAGCTGAAATTCAGCCCTGTGGCAAATCTTGTAAATCTGGTTGACGGCATCGGTGATTCATATGATCTAATCTCCGCTGTTTCTGATCTTCACATGAAAGGAATACCTTGCCTGTTCTCCTATGAATCCAGCGCGGATGAAAGAAAGAGTTCAATTTATTCACTCCATGTTGTGCAGGGAGGTCTCACACTTCCAAACAGAGATTATTACCTGCTGGACTCTTTTGCTGACATCAGAAAGGAGTACGCGAAGCATCTGGAGAGAATGTTCATTCTCTATGGTTTTACTGAAGATTCTGCGAAAAAGTCCTCAGAAACGGTGATGCGGATGGAAACAAAGATGGCCGAGCACAGCAGAAGACCTGCTGAATTGAGGGACCCTGAAAGAAATTATAACAGAATGGATACAGATGGAATCGGCATCAAATTCCCCAGACTTCGTTTCGATACATATTTCTCCAGAATCGGGCTTCCAGAAACTGACTATTTCATTGCCGGTCAACCGGAGTTTTTTGAAAATCTGGATAGTATGATCCAGGATTTCTCCATTGAAGATTGGAAGATATACCTCAAGTGGAAAATCCTCCGTTTCTCCGCCCCTTACCTGCATGAAGAGGTTGAGATGGAGAACTTCAATTTCTTCCATAAAACACTCTTTGGGCAGGAGGTACCGGAAAAAAGATGGAAGCGCATCGTTTCCATCATAGACAGGCATCTTGGTGAAGCCCTTGGAAAGATATATGTCGAAAGAGAATTCGGGGAAGAAGCAAGGAAAAGAATGAGCGAAATGATCGACCATCTTCTGGAAGTTTTCACAGAAAGACTACGAAACATACCGTGGATGGGCCTTGAGACGCGAAATCTGGCTCTGATCAAATTCAAGAGATTCAGGGCCAAGATCGGATACCCTTCCAAATTCATAGACTATACTCCAGTCAAGATCCTATATGATGATTATCTTGGAAACATAATCAGATCAAATGAGTTCGAGTCCAGAAGGCAGATATCCAGGGTCAATTCGCCGGTTGACAGGGAACTGTGGGAGATGACACCCCCAACAGTAAATGCCTACTTTTCTCCCACAGGCAACGAGATCGTTTTTCCGGCTGGAATACTTCAGCCTCCTTTCTTTGATCCCGAGATGGATGACGCGGTCAATTATGGCGCAACAGGCGGCACCATAGCGCATGAAATCACCCATGGATTCGATGATGAGGGAAGAAAATTTGATGCAGAAGGGAATTTAAAAGAGTGGTGGACTAAGGATGACGAATCGGCATTCATGGCCAAAGCCAGGGACGTCATCGATCTGTACAGTTCGCTTGAAGCACTTCCGGGCTTGCATGTGAATGGAGAGCTTACTCTTGGCGAAAACATTGCTGATATTGGCGGCGTAAGCATAGCCTTTGAGGCTCTTGAAAGAAAGCTTGAGAGCAATCCCGAAATGAGGACGATCAAAGACGGGCTCACTCCGGAACAGAGATTTTTCATTGGCTGGGCACAGAGCTGGAGAATGAATATTAGAGATCAGGCTCTGAAGTGGCAGATTTCAAATGACCCTCACTCTCCGGACAGGTTCAGAGCAGAGATTCCCGCAAGGGTGCACGAAAAATTTGAGGAAACGTTTGCAAACTTGTCCAAACTCAGGAACAGCAGCTTCAAAAAGATTAGAATTTGGTGATGGGAGTCCCTGCAGCACCAACGTTGCAAATTATGGGCCCTGGTTCAATTAAATATGCTCCGGCTGGAATTGATATTAAAAGATGTATATTACTTCTATGCAAAAAGTGAAAAAAATAATGTTTTCGATTATACATTATCAAAGGTCCAATCTACTCATGCAGTCATAATTTTGCCAAGAATTCAGAGACGAGCATAAAACCTCTTTGTGCAAAGATTTCCCTTTGCTCTTTATCAGCTGGTTCCAAAAAATCTGCATACAACAGAGATCCTTCTGATTTTTCATTCGAAAACATGTTATGCAATTTTTTAGAGATTCTTGGATCTGCGTTTCATTCACAAATGGTTTAAATATTCTGGCTACCTCGTTCACACCATCGCCATAATGATCCAATACCGAGACTATGTCATAGGCATCTTTGTGTTTATACCGGTCTCCCAGTGCAATGCCCTTCGTGCCAATGCACCCGACTACATCTAGCATCTTGAAACTGACTTCCGTTACAGCACCATTGTTCATCTCTCCTTTCATGTGGTACCAGTAGTTATGCTCTAAACCTAATTCTGCTCCAACCATAGTGCGTGCTCTTAAATCGGATTGTACTCCTCTATGACGATGCTCTCGCTCTTCACCCTTATTTTGAGTCGTGAGAAAATCCACAGTTATATCTCTGTCAACATCATCTTTTCCCTTGATGCTCTTTTCGAAGGTGAATTGTTTACTAGGCACTTGTTCCCATCCTGTTTCACCTATCAGTTCCACAATTGTCTGGTATTCATCATCCCTTACACGATTAGGATCAACGATAAGATCATTGTCTATTGATCCAACATGCCTAAAATTATCCCCCGGGGCCCTGTGAGACTCTATCAGCAGATATGGCACCCAACCTCCGATTAAAACAATTCCTTCCCTGTAAGGCCTTAGCGTACGAATTAACTCAATAAGGGCACTCTTTTTGCCGCAATCAACTGATCTTCAAAAGCAGATGAAAAACGTGTCTTCAAGAAGCATCCACTTCCCCAAAGCTTTTCTCAAGAAGCTTTTCTGCCTGCTCTTGCCCACGGGCAGGGTAAGTGAATAGATCTACATAGAGTTGAATATCACTTACTACATTTACATCCCTTATTTTTCTTAAATTCATGAAAATTCCTTCGTCATAGGGCTCAAAAATCCTGATATTGGCCCCTGATGTTGTTGGCCTAAGATCAAGCTTCTTTACCAATGCTTCTATGTCACTGGATGCGTAAACCCAAACATCATTATACCGTACAAATGGTGATGTCATGGAAGCCCCAGCCATTCCGTTAAGAATCAACCCAGGGGCCTGGCCTTATCCATTAAAACCATTTAATCATTCTTTTTTATTCCGACTTCTTACATGTATAATTTTCCAGCGCCATCTCATAAAAATTTTTAAAAATACAGTATTCTGCCGCATTGTATTAGTATGATACGAAATATGATGTATTTCTTCAATCGCCGAATTTTTCCCTAGCAGCTAGGGCGGGACCTCACACTCTAGGGCCTACGAAACAGGTTACACATTTTTCTCTCCACGCCCGAAATGAAAGGGTTTTTAGATGATTCGGCAAATGACGGTTATAAAGTAACATGAATTGTGGCCAGAACTATCATAAAGGAAACTTCAAGGAAAAAACCTTATACCTTTGTTATGCATAATTCCATAATGAAATATACCGTTATCCTTGAAGAGGGAGAGGACGGATACATTGTTGTCACGGTTCCAGCTCTCCCTGGATGCGTAACACAGGGCAAGACAAAAGAAGAGGCCCTGAAGAATGCCAAGGAAGCCATAGAATTATACCTTGACGTTTTGAGAGAGGATAATGAGCCCATTCCACAGGATATAGGTACAGAAGTGGAAGTTGATGCCTAAACCTAAAGCTCTCCCGGTTATTTCAGGGAAAGATGTTGTCAAGGCATTGAGCAAGAATGGCTTTATAGTGAGAAGACAGACCGGCAGTCACATTATTCTGAAGCGTGAGAAAATTCAGGTAGTGGTGCCTAATCATTACGAGATTGACCGTGGTACCCTCAGATCAATCATAAGGCAGGCAGGACTAACTGTGGAAGATTTTTTGAAGCTCCTCTGAAGAGGCCATGCAAGATCCTAAGAGAAAATCCTCCTAGCGGTTGCGG
>JAJYEP010000038.1 GCA_021785735.1 Thermoplasmata archaeon
GTATCACTGGCACAGGGCCAGCGGGAATCCTCTCTGATTCATTACAGGCTGGCTAAAAAGTTTGATGCAGCAGTTGATGATATTCTTGATGTGATAAAAATTTCCAAAATGGCCGTGATGGCTTCGACACTTTCAACAATGACTTCAATACTGCCTGTCGTTTCATCGTTCGAAGCCATCGAGCTCAGGGATAAGGAAGCTGAGAAGATTATGGCCAATGTGATAAGAGAATCGGGGAATGCTCAACCGCCGGAGAGCCTTTCAGCACTCTCAAAACTCTCCTTTGATCTCTTTGATGAGCACATAAGAGAAAGAATGGAACTGCTGTCGCCATTCTCTCTTGATAAGAAGACCGTTTTCCTGGTCGCTTTTGCGATCAGCGTGTCACTGAGGGATCAGAGCTGCGCCCCGGTTTATCTCAATCAGTATTTCAGAAACGGAGGGAACATCAGAAACATGGAAGATGCAATATCCATCGCACGCTTCGTGACAGGAAACAAGGTTATCACAACATCAATGGATATGCTCAGCGATATAGTTTCAAAGCTTGACAGTGGAAATAATGAGAAGTAATCTTTTGGTGGGTGTTTCAGACGAATAAAAACACAATCTCCGTTTTTGGATCCGAGTGGTTCGGAATGTCCATCGCCACCCTTGCCCTTGCCGAAGTCTATATACTTGCATATCAGCAGGACGGTTTCGTTCCTTTTTTCTACCTTGGAAATGGTTTAATGGCATTGGGCATTATCCTCTTCTTTGTCATACTTGTTTTATGGTCCACCAGAGGCATACTGATCCATGATAAGATCCACGGACACTGGGACAATCTGACCAGGCTGAGTTTCATATCTCTCATCCCGATTATCGGCTTCATCAGCAATTCCCAGCTGATTTACTTTTATGGACTTTCCTCTCTTTCAGCATCCTTCTCACTCCTGAACTATCTGGTAGAATATTCACTTGCCCTCATTCTCGGCGTTATACTCGGCTACAGGCTTTACACCAAGGAAATAAACCTCAAGGAGATCAATTATGCCGTGGTCATACCGCCACTGGCAATAGGCACGGGCGTGTTTCTGGGGTCGGATCTCATTGGATTTTACGGAGGAGGCACCGGTTCTGTGATTTACTATCTGACCATTATCGGACTGGGCATCTTCTTCTTCCTCTACATATTCATCGGTTCCCTGGCCCTCTCGGGACACGTCACAAATAAGGTTCATGAGACCCTTCCCACGACCATGCTCCCGGTCGGCATAGCAAGCCTAATCGTGATAAATATACTATCCATAGTGTCATTTAATAAACTCCATATTTTCCAGCTTTCCCTTTCAACTGCCGGCTTCGTTTCTCTTATGCTCTGGGGCTTTGAAATATGGAATTTCCTTGTTGTGACCATCATAATTTTTACCAGACCTCCGAGGGGAAGCATGAGTTCATGGGCCTATGGCTTTCCTCTTGGCCTATTCGCAATCTCGACTGTCCGCATGATCTCCATAACAAACGAGCACGGGCTCATCTGGGTATTCACAGCCATTGCAGTTGCGCTGAATACTGTCTGGATCTATGCATGGCTGAACACAATCATTTTCATGATGGACAGGAAGAGGAAACTGCGGGAAATTGACGAAAACACGAAAACCTCTTCCTAGGATTTTGAAAATATGTATTGAGCAGTTAATATAATTTCTTAAACATTTGATTCATAATTTTGCATTCATGAACCATATTTGTCGATACGAGGTCGCAAGAGGCGATCATAACAAACGACTGCTGCTGTTTCTGCTCTGAATCCGCTCACATCAACCTGAGTCCACCAAATAAACAAATATATATACCGTATCATGTAAACTGATGAAAGGATCTAAATTGGATTTCTTCACGCTAGACTCCTTTGACCTGACTGATAAAACTGTTTTTTTAAGGCTGGACATAAACTCGCCAATCAACCCCATTACGGGAGAGATAACAGGATCGACAAGATTCCTTGCACATTTCGAAACGCTCAGAACTCTCTCCCGATCAAGGGTGGTTATACTGGCTCACCAGAGCAGACCCGGGAAGGAGGATTTTACCTCGCTCAGATCCCACGCGTTATATCTGCAGAGGCTTCTGGGAAGAAAGGTGAAGTTTGTGGATTCACTCTTTGGCGAAGACGTTGTGAGGGCTGTAGGCGAATTAAAAAGCGGAGAGATACTTATGCTTGAGAACACAAGATTCTACTCCGAGGAGATAGACATCGATGGGGACGATCTTGAAACAATGGAGAAGAGCCATATTGTAAAAGGCCTGCTTCCACTGATAGACTACTTTGTCAACGATGCTTTTCCTGCAATACACAGGCCGCAGACAACACTTGTTGGTTTTCACAGGCTCATTCCCAACATTGCAGGCAGACTGATTGAGAAGGAAATAGTTTCACTTGAGAGGTTCATGAAAGATGATTCGAGACCCAAGGTGGCGATTCTTGCTGGATCCAAGATAAACGAGTCCATTTCCGTTGCAAAGAATTTCCTTGATAAGGGAATTTCTGACAGGGTGATAACTGGAGGTGTCGTTGGCAACGCTTTTCTCTGGGCAATGGGAATTGACATCGGAAAGAAAAACCGGGATTTCATTGTCAGGAGCAACAAGAACTGGGAAGATCTCATCAACACCTGCAAGGATCTTGTGAAGAAATACGATGGAAATATTCTTGTGCCGCAGGACTGCGTTCTCAATCCATCGAAGAGGAGAGTGGCGATATCACAGAAAATGCCTGACAACGAACTCATGGCGGATATCGGAGTGGACACTATTGTGAACTATATAGACGAGATAAGAAAGGCTAAATCAATATTCCTGAACGGTCCCATGGGGATGTATGAGATGTCTGAGTACGCTGCGGGAACAAGGGAGATCATGACAGCAATATCCATGAACCCGGGCATGAAGATAGCGGGCGGAGGTCACACACTCAACGCACTCGAGAAACTTGACCTCATGGATAAATTCGATCACACGTCCACAGGCGGGGGAGCTCTCATAAGTTATTTATCCGGTGACCCAATGCCTGTGCTGGAAGCGCTCAAGGAAAGCAAGAAAATATTCTCGGGGAATTGAAATGGAACAGGATGCACGTGAAAGTCTGATTCAGGAACTTGAATATCTCAAGGGTGTGATCGAATCCTATAACGACCAGATATCAAGGATAGGCAGGGTCGTTGACGAGATTAATCTGAGCCTTTCCGTTATCGGGAACAGGAAGAGCATAGAGGGTAACGAAACCAGGGTATCAATCGGTTATGGTGTTTATGTGAACGCCAGGATTGAGAATTTTGACAAACTGCTCCTACCTATTGGATCGGGCATTTACCGCGAGGACAGTGCTGAAAACGTTGAGAACAGGCTTAAAAGCGAGTTGCAGTCACTTCAGGCTTCCATGGATTCACTCCTTGAAAAGAGGAAAGAGAGCGAAAACAGGTATGAGACCCTCCTGACAGTGGTACAACAGGCCAGTGCCCAGAATCAGAAACAGTGATATGTTCGACAATCTAAAGAAAAAGTTCAGCGGTTTATTTTCGAAATCTTCTGAAGAGTTTGTGAGGAAATCAGATCTTGAGTCGAAGATCATAGAGACTCTCGTTGAATCAGACGTTTCCATCGATGTCGCGGAAAGAATCTGGAAGAGCATGGAGGAGAGTCTCGACATTGATGGAAAGAAGATTCCTGTGGAGAAATATGTTACAGCTCTAAGGAATGCCATAATCCCCATTTTTGACGTGCAGAAGAGTCTTCCCGACATCCTCAATCCCCATGAGAAGCCCTACGTCATGCTTTTCCTCGGGATCAACGGCACAGGAAAAACGACCACTGTGGCCAAGGTTGCAAACTATCTCAGGAAGAATGGAAAGAGGGTTGTGGTGGCTGCCTCAGATACATTCAGGGCCGGTGCCATAGAGCAGATTTCAATACTTGGGGAAAGAGTCGGAGTCGCTGTTATCAAACACCAGGGCGGGAGTGACCCCTCTGCCGTTGCATTCGATGCAATCAATCACGCTAGGGCAAGGAACATAGACTATGTTCTGATAGATTCTGCAGGAAGGATGCAGACGAACAAGAATCTCATCGAGGAGATGAAGAAAATAAAACGGATCTCAAAGCCGAATCTCACTGTCGTGGTTCTCGATGCCATGATTGGACAGGATGCCGTTAATCAGGCAGAAACCTTCTTCAGTGAAGTTGGGTTTGACTGCATAATTGTCACGAAGCTTGACACGGATGCAAAAGGCGGATCGATTCTCACAATGGCTGCGGAGATAAAGAAGCCTATTCTCTTCGTTGGAAACGGGCAGGAACTGAATGATATACAGCAGTTCACCAAAGAATGGTTTCTGGACAGGATCCTACCTCAGTGAACTCATTATCCTGGATATCTTTTCCGGGTCAAGTTCTGTGGTGATGAGTGGAATGTTTTCAAGCTCAGCGATCTTGACTGCAAGCTCGTCCACCCTGTCCGCCTGTATGTAAACGACCGCAGCAGGTTTGAGCGGATGTGCTCTTATTGCGATCATGGGGCTTCTTCCCATCTTGACCTCTGTGAAAAATATGACCCTCTGGCTTGACCAGCCGTAAAGTTTGCCATATTCGGAATATGAAAATGTCAGTACAGCCTGAACGCCGTTGACTATTGTGTAGCCGCGTATATACCTCTGCAGCGAGGGCGATGAACGGTTAACACCGTTGACGCTCTTCACAACTTTTTCCAGCAGGACATCATGATCATAGTCTTTCACATCGATCAGCGCCTGTGACGGGACTCCGCTGTTGAACCGCCTGGCGACTATTCCGCCCCTCTTCTCGTCAATTGCTATGAATGCCATCACTATCTTCTTTATAGTTGACGCACCCGGAGATTTTCTCCTTCCTGCCTCATAATCGCTTACGAGAGAAGGCGAAACTTCAAGAAATCTGGATAATTCAATCTGCGAGATCCTGAATTCCTCCCGCCACCTCTTTATGGTTTCACCGGGATTCTCCGACATCGTGATCTGGCCGGCAATTTTTTCTTCTAGATCCACAATGAGTAATACCATATTGAAATAAAATGGTATTCAATGCTGGCTTTATGGAGGATTCCTCAACTGCCCCTGAACAGTGAGATTATACATTCTGATCGGTTGAGCCACTAGCTGCTGGAACCCGGTGGAAGATGATCTCCCATGCTCCGGATCTCCGCCCTGAAATTCATGGTCAGCAGAATCATCAGCAGGACTATAAGGAACATAATTCCAAAGAAGGTCAGCCTGAAGCCGTACAGGTCGATCAGTGTACCTCCCACAAATGGCAGTATCACGCCTATCATCATCATAACCGAGAAGAAGTAGCTGTTTGCCATGTTCCTGAACTTCGGATCGAATGATCTTGTTATGGACAGCACGGAAAGTGGATATGTGAGACCGTGGGGCACCCCGAGAATCAGGAGTGCCGCTATGAACATGTACAGGTTCGTGGATAGCACCATGATGAGGATACCGGCAATTGAAAGGATCATGGAAACGGTCATCTGCAACCTTATGTTTCTGGGAGGTTTGAACGATAGAAACAGCCTTGATCCGAACGAGGCAACGAAGAAGAACGAGAACAGAAGGGTGACCGTGGATAGTGAGATGCCGAAGGTATCCTTCTCATATATGCCAGCAAAGGCCACAAGCAAAGAAAACGGAACATTGTATGCCATGATGTTGAGCAGTGCAGACCTGAATCCATAGTTGCTGAAGACCTTGGTTCTGATTCTCACCTTGTTTTCTTGGGGGAACCTGATGAGAGGGGATAGCAGTGCCGAGACCACAGCAAACGCCGTGAACATCAGAAACACAGTCCTCAATGGATAGTATTTCAGAAGATCAGACTCCACTGCCGGTCCAGCCACGAGGGAAAGGCTCAGCGCAACAGTGTAAAGCGAGAGAACCCGTTCACGCACAGCAGCATTTTTGAATAGACCTGCAGCAGTGACAACATTGGGCATCATCAGTCCAAGCACTGCTCCGGCAACTGCAGCAAGAAGCCATACGGTTATGTATGTCGACTCGAAAAATCCCACAAACACGAGAACATAAATCACGTTTGATACTATGAACGCAACACGCCTGCTCCCAGAACTCAGTCTGGTGTTCAGGAGTGCTGTAGTAAGGAAGGTTGAAAACGAGCTGAGTGCAGCGATTATCCCCACTTCCTCCTGTGTAAAGTTAAAGTCGTACCTGGCAAGCAGGGGAACAGAGGTCATCATCATGTTGTTGCTTGCCCTTATGAAGAAGGTTATTGAAAGAATTATAAAAATAGTTTCAACAATAGAAATTTTTGAAAACTCTTTATCCGGTTCCATGTGTTTTCATCAGAAGGTGATTACCTCATATCCACTGTTGACATAAAAGGCCAGCCTCTCGCCAAAGGGCATAAGTTTGACTCCCATATCCTCGAGTTTCGTCTCGATCTCAAATTTCTTTGCAAGAAATACGCATGCCGAGTCAAGAGCGCCAGCCTTGACGATGTCGTTGAATGCCTCTTTAACATCACCCTTTATGGTTGAAATATACTGCTCGCTTGGACCGTACAGGATGACCTTTGTATCCTCATACCTGCCAGCCTTTATCTGCCTAGATGCCGTCATTATCGCCAGATCTGCCCTTTCTGGGGCCTCTTTTCCTGCTACAATCAGGAATACTACTTTTGCCATTCACCAATAAGTCATTTATCTATATTAAGTAAACGCATTGATGGACGTAACATGTTCAAACCAGAGTGAGTGCCTTTTCAAAATAACAGAAGCTGAAGGAAGCGCTGCAGAGATCGCCATTAGATCGTTTGGTCTCGTTCAGAACTGATTCCATACAGCACACACCTTGAACTGGTTAAAGACTATTATACCAGTGAATAATTTGCATCTGTTGCGGGATGTAATTGTTGTTGGCTCCGGTCCTTCCGGATCATATTCAAGCCACCTCCTCTCCAGGATGGGTTACGACGTACTCAATCTTGAAGAGCACAAGGAGGTGGGGAGGCCTGTGGAGTGCACAGGTCTCGTTTCAGAGAGGGTTATCTCCATGGCCAGGACCAAGGCTCCCGTGAACAGTGTATACGGTGCCCACGTGCACTTTCCCAACGGGGAATCTGTTCATGTGAGGAAGGGTGAGAAAACCGTTGTGATGGACCGTGACCAGTTTGATAAGGATGTTTCGGCCATGGCAATTTCATCCGGCACAGATGTTGAGATAAATTCCAGGGCTGTTTCCGTTACCCCGGGAATTGAATATGCCACCGTGAAGTACAGACAGGACGGTGTCCTTAAAGAAGAGAGGGCTAGAATTGTCATCGGCGCAGACGGTATAAACAGCAAGGTGCGCAAGGATGTGTTTGGATCTGTTCCCAGCAGGGTTGTTTCGTGTTACCAGGTTGATTCGGCGGTGAGGATGGACGATCAGGAAAGCGTCAGTGTCTTCGTGGGATCCAGAGTAACCAGAGGATTCTTCGCATGGGCCACGCCCGCCGGGGATATTACCAAGATCGGCGTGGGCAGCGTCGGATCTTCGGCAAAAAATTATTTCACGAATTTCAACAGCATGTTCCCGAAGGATAGAATTCTCGGGATCAACGGCGGCGGCATACCGATCACTTACCTTAAAAGGACGTACGCGCCAAGGACTCTTCTTGTGGGGGATGCAGCGGGTATAGTCAAGCCCCTGAGTGGAGGTGGAATTTACACGGGTATGATCTCTGCAAAGCATGCAGCCGAAGCTGCCGGTTCTGCGCTTGAAAACAATGATTTCTCCGCTCGTTTCCTGGCAAGATACCAGAAATCTTGGAAGAAGGATCTCGGTCGGGAATTATGGATAGATGGCATCATACAGAGGCTCTTTGCTTCCGTGAATGACGAAACATTCAACAGAATATACCGGATGATCTCAAGGCCGTCTGCAATAAAGATCATCGACAGTGTTGGAGATATTGATTATCCATCAAGGGTTGTGTTGTCCCTGATGATCAGGAAACCTGGACTTTTCTTTTCCCTGATGGGCGGAAAATGAAGAATCCGAAGATCTTTTACATGGGTCTTCTCCTTCTGGTGACATTCTTCTGGGGCGTGACATTCCCTTTGATAAAGATCACGCTTGGATTCATCTCACCGGTTTCCTTTCTTGTCATAAGATTCCTGGCCTCATCTCTTTTGCTGCTCCCATTTGTCATCCGCAACAGATCGCTCAGGAGAGCGCGGGATATAAGGCTTGGAATTTCAGCGGGATTTCTGCTGTTCCTTGGATATTTCTTCCAGACTGTCGGCCTGAACTACACGACCGCATCCCAGTCAGGGATCATTACCGGTCTCTATGTGGTGCTGTTGCCGTTCATTTCCCTCGTCTATTTGAAACTGAGGCCGGACAGGGTATCGGTCCTTGCATCTTTCCTGGCATTCGCAGGTCTTATTGTGATGTCCGCTGGAGACCTCGGAAATTCCGGCATACAATTTGGAGACGTGCTTACAATAATTTCTGCGGTGGCATATGCGTTCCAGATTGCCTATGTTTCAAAGTATTCCTCCACCCTTGATACCTATGTGTTCACATTCTACCAACTGCTTTCCGTTGCTGTATTCTCATCTATATTCCTGCCATTTATGGGGTCTCCGTTCGCCATAAATTATTTTGTGGTATTCACCGTGCTTTTCACTGCCATATTTGCCGGTATATTCGCAATTTTTGTCAGCAACAAGTCCCTGATATATGTTGAACCCACTGCAGCAGGGGTGATATTTGTGGGAGAACCTGTATTTGCCGCAATCACGTCAGTGATAATAACCGGTCAAAAAATGGGAATTTATACCGTAATAGGAGGCACTGTGATGATCTTTGCAATGTTCCTGACAACCTTCAGGAACTATCTGATCGGAAAAAGGGCAATCCCCACTGCCACTGCTAAGATCGAGAATTAACCTCCTGATATCCTTTCTGTGACACCTGATTAAGGCTTCCTGAATAATGCACCAAGACTCATTGCTGAAGTCAAGACGTTGTAGTGATCTTTTCTCTTTGGAAGGTTCCAGTGCTTCTGAAGTCCGGAAAGAAAAACAGATGATAATTTCCTATCTATGACGTAATACGATGTCAGGATATTGTCTCGGACTTCGGCCTCGTAGAATAGCGTTCCATAATAGGTGCTCACAACCTCGCTGTAAAAGTCTGAAAAGAAGGTTGTTTCAGTTCCCAGTTCAGCAATGCCCGAATCGCTGCTAATCTCGCTTACCTGTGGATTTCCTCTAATATTCGGTGATTCCAAACTAAATATAAGAGTGTCACTGGAAGCGTTGGTGAAGTATTTTGGAATAAATTTCCCCTTGTTCATAAAGACTCCGCTGTTATCCCTTTCTCTATTTTCCTGATTCATGTGCCATTCTGTCCTAACAAGAAAGAGATCGTTTACATTCCCGCCCAGTTCAGTGAAAAGCCTCATCAGGTAGGGCATGTTGTCCGGTTGCTTTCCCATGTAGATCAGTTCTGTGACTGATGGCATTGCAGGCATTACCTCGAGCAGCAGCTTTGATACCTGTTCTCTTACATTTTCAGAAAATTCTATCTGGACATATGCATCCTGAGAATGCGAAAGTATGTTGGGATTGACCCGGCATCCTATTATATCGTTGATTCTATTCAACGGTGCGAGCAGGTCATCATCTGCTCTTATCTTTAATACTGAGTTTCCCAAGATACTCATCCTCGATCTTTTGAATTCCGGACTTTTCTCCAGGTTCAGTTTGTCGATCTCCGACAGGCTCGTCTGCATGTTTTTGTAGGTGTAAAGTACACCGTTATCAAGTGATGTGAAAAAGAATTGGTTCTCTAGAACTATGTTCCTGCCCTGGATCCCGACCTCTTTGGGAAATCTGCCCCCAAGCCTGATCACTGCGCACTGGTCCAGAACATCAGAACTCCACATTGGATGTCTATATCATGCCGTTATATTACATTTACGAATTATTTTTTTCACTGTAAATAATAAATATACCGACTGACCCTTTTATTGCATTGTTTTGGATCTGCCCAGTTTTGAAATAGATTTCATAATCACGAATTCCCCTTTAATTAAAATGGTCCAGATTCATTTTAATCCCTTCCACCGCACTTTTGGCCTTATATCCTTTTTCCCTCGCATATTCCTCCACTACGGACCTGCATATAAGGTTCTCAGGGTTCTCCTCCTGAAGTTCCCTCAGGAAGGTCTCAGGGTTGCTCTTCATGTCCATTATTTTCCTGAGAGCCCCCAGAAAACTGTTCAGTGTTTTGCTGTTGGGTTTTGTGATGTCAATCTTGACAGAGCTTCCAAGAAGATTTATCTGGTTCCTCAGGGCCACGAACCCGACGCCAACATCTATCTTTTCAGGGTCAATGTTCCTGTTGAATGATAGCATTTTGCGGTAAAGTTCAAGCTGCGCCCTGTGGTGTGACGATCTATCATCTGTCTTGTCCGTTTTCCAGTCCACTATGAGGTACCTGTCGTTGTTCCTGAAAATGGCGTCTATTTTTCCCTTGAACTCCATTTCATGTGTTGTGTCGATAATGGTGCTGATGGGAACGCTTACGGTGATCTCCTGTCCCACAGGCTCGGGATAATCCCTTTTGATGATTTCTACCGCTTTCTTCACATTATCTCTGTATTCTGCATACTCTTCTGTGGTTTCCACTTCCTCCCCCCTGGATATCAATTCAGCCATGCTGTGTATCATGGTTCCCCGTTCCATTGCCTTCGATTCTGCGCTGACATTGATGATATCCCTTATGAGGAAGTCACAGCAGCTCGATTGGAGGTCACTCACAGAGGAGTAAGATAGCCTCCTGAGATTGCCGAAGTATTCGGATACTGTCCTGATTATCCAGTCATCCTTCTCCTGCAGCACCTTTCTTGAACCCTCAGGATCGCCTGATACAAAAAGATTGTACGCCTCCCTGTACCTCTGGTACAGTGAGTCGTCCGCAACACCCTCCGGATCCATGACTATTCTTTCGGAAAGTTCCGGGATGTAGTATCCCGGATCTGCCTTTGAGGGATCCGGGATTATGTAAAGATACTGCATGGATCTTGTCA
>JAJYEP010000039.1:0-3024 GCA_021785735.1 Thermoplasmata archaeon
GAAGTGGTAAAGGAAATTCAGAGGATTCTGCTGAAAGCCGACGTTAATGTCAAGCTTGCACTGGAACTTACCAGGACTCTTGAAAAAAGAGCGAGCGAAGAGAAGCCTCCTGCCGGCATGCTTGAGCAGGATTACATGGTGAAAATAATTTATGAAGAGCTTCTCAGGATACTCGGTGAGGAGTCGAAAATACAGATTGTGCCTCAGACAATCATGCTTGTCGGCCTGTATGGACAGGGTAAAACGACATCTGCAGGAAAACTCGCTAAATTCTTCACAAAGAAGGGGTTGAGTGTCGGCGTCATAGCCGCAGATGTCCACAGGCCTGCTGCTTACCACCAGCTTAAACAGATCGCCGCTTCCCTGAATATTTCGTTCTTCGGAATCGAAAAGGAAACCAACCCATACAGGATAGTGAAGGAGGGGCTTGAAAATCTGGAGAAGATACAGGTAAAGATAATCGACACCAGCGGGAGGGATTCCCTGGATAAGGAACTCATTGACGAGATAAGGAAGATTAACGAGATAGCCAGGCCTGATGAAAGACTCCTTGTCATAGACGCAACGGTTGGCCAGCAGGCTGGGCCCCAGGCCCTGGCAATGGACCAGTCTGTGAATCTCACCGGCATAATAATTACAAAAATGGATGGAACCGGTAAGGCTGGAGGAGCCCTAAGTGCGGTCTCACAGGTTAACAAGCCGGTTTACTTCATCGGAACTGGAGAACATCTGGATGACTTTGAAATCTTTAATCCCAAGAAATTTCTCTCAAGGCTTCTCGGACTTGGTGATCTTGAATCCTTGATGGAAACTGTTCAGGATCTGGAAATCACCCCTGAGGAGGCAGAAAAATCTGTCACCAAGCTTATGAGCGGCAAATTTAACCTCAAGGATATGTATGATGTATGGGAAAAGTTCTCGCAGCCAGGAATAATGGGCAAGATCTTCAATTCTCTTCCCGTAGCCAAGCTTCCCGGTGCCGCAAAGATAGACGAGAATGCCATAGAGTCCGCTGAATCAAAGCTGAAGAACTACAGGGTTATACTTGACTCCATGACGGACAGTGAACTAGAGGATCCTGAACTGATAAACGCGAGCCGGATAGAGAGGGTAGCCAGAGGCTCCGGAAAGAGCGAGGCCGATGTCCGGGCGCTGCTGAAAGAATATAAGGGAATGAAGAAAAATCTCAAGGCCTTCCATGGAAACAGGGGCTTCAAGAAAATGTTAAAGGCCCAGATGAAGGCCGGAAACTTTGGGCTTGAAAATGTGCTGGAAGAGGATTCAAAAAATTAGATGAAATCCTCCAGTTCCTTCACCATGCCGGGATCTTTCTCCTGAACGACCTTCAGCAGCTCTTCGACAGATATGTCGTTTATCTTCACTTCAGAGAGTATGTCTATGAGCCTGTCCAGTTGATCGTCTGAAAGCTGACCCAATTTTTCCTTGGCGATCCAGTTCCTCAGGTGCTTTCTCTGGAACTTGTCCTTGACCATTTTTTCGTATTTGTTCATCATTTCCTGCGAGTAATCCTCGTTCTCTATGGCTTCTTTGGCCACTTTGGCTGCGTATTTTCCTGAAATATAGGAGTTGGCGATTCCGCCTCCTGTTATTGGATCTATCAGCCTCGCAGCATCCCCAACAAGCAACAGCCCCGGAAGTGTGATCTTGTCCTTGACCTTTGACACAGAAACTCCTCCGGTTATGTACTGTATTGTCTTTCCCTTTGCATAACCCGGATGCTTCTTAATCCATGAGTCAAGGTAATTCCGAACCTCAAACCTGTCATGAAGGGCAGTTATTGTTATACCGATTCCAACGTTTGCCTGTCTGTCGCCCTTTGGAAATACCCACAGGTATCCTGCCGGTGCTATGGTTCCAAGATAGAAGTCTGTATAATCAGCGTCGGAATCGACATTGATCATCTTGTATTCAACGCAAGAAATTATGTCATTCTTTGCGAGTATTATGGACTTAAGGCCGGCCCATCTTCCAAATTCGCTCTCAAATCCATCCGCCGCAATGACCATCTTTGCCCTTACCTCCTCCATGACGCCGTTGTGCCTGACCTTGGCGCCAACGACTCTGCCGTTTTCCTTTATAACCGAAAGCGCTGGAGACTTGACCCATACATCTGCGCCTTCACTTGCAGCAAGGGCTGCCATATCCTTGTCAAATTTATCCCTCTCAACAACAAATCCTACCTCATTTCCAGCATTTTCTGCCTCTAGAATTATGGGTCTTTTTTCTGACGGACCATAGATTCTTGCCCCTTTTACCTCGTCTGCAATCCAATGGGAACTTGGACTGATCTCCCCTTCACTCATCCATGCTCTTGAAAGACCCTCACCGCATCTTACCGGTGAACCGATATCTGGTCTCTTTTCAATCATCAGAGTCTTCAGTCCGGCCTTTGCCGAGAATCTTGCTGCTGAACTGCCGCCTGGTCCAGCACCAACTACGAGAACATCATAGTTTTGCATGGAACCACTCCGCAGATATAGCACCCGTAGGACAGCCAATGACACAAAAAGTACACTTTATGCACTTGTCTTCATGGATTTCAATCACCGTATCGTCCATGAAAATCGCGTCAGTGGGGCACATGCCCACGCAAGCGCCGCAATAGTTACAAAGACTTCTGTCCACATCCATCTCGCTTTTTACCTTTACTTCCATAACCTTCACTCTTTTTCCCTATACTGAATGTCACAATATATAACATATTGTAGGGACGAAGTAAAAACAGTAATTGGTATATTTCTTTTTTGTATTTATCGCTGTTAAATGCCAGCGAGCATCATGCAGACTTCTCTTTTATACCCTTTTTTTAAAATATTCGCAATAGGCCGATACCTTACATATATCACATCTCGGTCCGACCGGCCTGCATATTTTTTTGCCAAACTCCACAAGGGTGGTGTTGAAATCCAGCCAGAGATCCTTTGGCACTATTTCTCTGAGTCTCATCTCTGTTTTTTCAGGGTCCTTGGATTTTGAAAATCCAATGCGATACGAAATCCTCTG
>JAJYEP010000039.1:3124-11077 GCA_021785735.1 Thermoplasmata archaeon
GCTTCAAAAAAAGCATTGGCAAAGTCCCTGTCCGTGGCATAGTTAGGATAAAAGCATTCAACATCATTTCGCAGTACCAGGATGATGACCGATGCCTGATACCCCTCCTTCATCAGGGAAACAAGCGTTTTGAGATGTTCTGTTCCCCTCTTTGTAGGTGCGTCAGGGAACATGGCTGCTTCACCGATTCTCAGTGTGCAGCCTTTGACCTCTATATATTCATTGCCGGAGAGAAAATCAAGCCTTCTCCTTCCCACCTGCACCTCTGGCTTCACTGGCCCGGATATGAACCTTGAGGCGATCCTGTTGTGAATTCTTGAATCAAGGGGTATCCAGATTGTACCGGATCTTGCAGCAAGTATGGAGCAGTCTGTTTTCATGCCTGCTATATTCCTGATCAAAACACGGTTTCCCTCGTAAATGAGTTCCTTCAGCCTTCCGGGGTCGTGAAGATGGCAGGTCCGTTCTCCATATTCCGTTCTCAGTTTCACCACGAATCTGTTCGGCCGCGATATCACCTCACCTTCGGTTCGCTGATATTCTCTGAATGAGTGAACTATTTCCCCATTTTTGGGTGGTGTTATCAATATTGCAACCCTTTTACTGAATTATTCTCAGAACTTTCCCTGCCTTCTCAAAGGCATCGACAGTCACACCAATATCATTGGCCGAATGAAGCGCAGAGGGCATCAGCCTGATTCTTGCCATTCCCTTGGCCACAGTTGGAAATACTATGGGCGATGCAAAAATCGAATATTTACTGAACAGTTCGTTACTCAGGTCAAGTGTTTTCTTTTCGTCACCCACTATCACCGGGGTTATGGGTGTCTTGCTTGATCCTATATTGTACCCTATTTTGCTCAGGGAGTCTTTCAGTAGCCTTGAGTTGTCCCATAATTTCTTCAAAAGTGTGTCGTCTCTTTCCATTATCTCTATTGATTTAAACACAGACGCGGTATCGCCGGGGTTTAATGCACTGCTGAAAAGGAATGGTCTTGATCTCTGCTTTGTATAATCCATGAGATCCTTCGATCCTGCAACAAATCCGCCCATGGTTCCCATGGCTTTTGAAAACGTGCCCATCTCTATATCAACCCTTCCCGCAAGGCCAAAGTGATCCACAATTCCCCTGCCGTTCTTTCCCAGAACGCCTTCCCCGTGGGCGTCATCTACATAAACCATCGCGTCGAATTCCTCTCCAAGTTCGGTGATCCTGTCAAGAGGAGCAATATCTCCATCCATGCTAAAAACCCCGTCTGTGATAATCAGCGCCCTTTTACCGTCCTTTCTTTGATTTTTAAGCTTGGCCCGGAGATCTTCAGTGTCGAGATGCTTGTAAACTATCCTTGTGGCAGAGCTCAGCCTGACACCGTCAATGATGCTAGCGTGGTTCAGTTCCTCGCTGAAGACAATATCGTCCTTCCCAACAAGTACCGGGATGGTCCCGAGATTGGCTAGAAGCCCGCCCTGGTAAACAAGTGAGGATTCCATGTGCTTGAATGCAGCAACTTTTTCTTCAAGCCTGATGTGGAGAGAATTTGTGCCTGCAATCGACCTGACGGCACCTGCTCCAACACCGAATTTTTCAACGGCATCGATGGTGGCCTTTTTTACCTCAGGATGATTAGCAAGTCCGAGGTAATTGTTGGAGCACATGTTTATGTATTCCTTGCCAGCAATAATTATCCTTGCTCCCTGCGGCGACTCCAGAGTCCTGATTGGAACATATCTTCCGGTTTCGCGCAGATTTCTTATTTCATCTTTAACCCATGCAGTTCTTTGAGTCATGTTTACCATTACCGACAAATGATATAAAACCATTATCGCTCAAAGGAAGCATTAATTGACAGCAGCCTTTTTGTGAATATGCCGCCACTTCAAAAATGCAAAAATCAGAATTAATGTTTAATAGCCTAAATAGGATTTAGTGCTGATGGGCACAATACTTGTTACAGGTGCATATGGGCAGGTTGGTAGGGAGTTGATACCCGAACTTGAGAGAAAGTATGGGACGGAAAACGTCATCATATCGGATGTGATTCCTGCTCCACCTGATCTGAGCAGATTCAGGAGTTCTCGTATTGATGTTTCCAACGGCGAATCTATCATCCATGCGATTGATGAATTCCACGTTGATTCAATCTTCCATCTTGCTGCAATCCTCTCGGCTAACGGGGAAAAAAATCCCCAGAAAGCCTTTCAGATCAACCTGCTTGGCACATATAATGTTCTGGAAGCTGGTCTGAAGAAAAAGCTTTCAAAGATAATGATTCCCAGCACCATTGGAGTCTTCGGAAAAGAAACTCCGAGGAGAGATGTTCCTGTGGATACCGTAACAAAGCCGAGAACCATGTACGGAGTCACAAAGGTGGCGACGGAGATACTTGGCAGTTATTATTTCTACAGATTCGGGCTTGACGTCAGAGGATTAAGGTTTCCTGGACTCATAAGCTATTCCGCAATGCCGGGGGGAGGGACCACCGACTATTCTGTCGAAATGTTTCACTATGCAATTGCTGATAAGAAGTATACGTGCTTCCTTCGGGAGGATACCATGCTCCCCATGATGTACATGCCTGACGCAATAAACGCCTTTTTGCAGCTTTATGAAGCCGATATTTCCAAGCTGACCCACCATACTGATTATAATATATCTGCGTTCAGTTTCACGCCGAAGGACCTTGAAAATGCCATACAGAAAAGGATACCTGAATTCGCTGTGGAATATGCTCCTGATTTCAGGCAGTCCATTGCTGACAGCTGGCCAGAGACTATAGATCACTCTGAGGCTTCAAAAGACTGGGGATTCAGCTTCAAGTATGATTTGGAAAAAATGGTTGACGATATGATCACCAATCTCAGAAAACTCAAGAGAGTTGAGATAAAAAATCAGGCGTGAATGCCATTTGTTTGGAATTATCAATTTTGCCCACAGCGATCCATTTTACCTCGCTCTGAACGACCGATACTCCTTCATGAGATACGGTCCGCGCGATATACTTTCAAAGATTCTTTCCGGTGTTCTTGACGGGGGGATGGTCTCGCTGGTTTCCTACCTGCAGCATACTGATCAACTGACGCTGATGGAGTCCGCGACTATCAGTTCTAAATCTGCCACCATCTCTACGATTCTTGTTTCAAGGGAGGAAGATTTGAGGGATAATATTCACATTGCTGTAACGGCACACACTGAAACCACAGTGTTTTACGCCAAGGAGGTCTTGAAAAAAATGGGTATCAGGGCCGAATTTCACGTATCAGATAAAACGTATGCGGAGGAACTGCTGGAGGAAGAAGAATATGCGCTCGTGATAGGAGATGAGGCTCTCAAGGCATACAGACCTGGAATCAGAGTTCTTCTTGACATCGGCCACGAATTTTCAAAATTGTTTCACATGCCTCCGGTTTATGCAGTGACCGTATGCTCCAAAGGCGCAGATTGCAAGGATTACGCGAATACAATATCCAGAGCAATTAAGAAATACCGATCTCTTGTGAAACCGACGATAGATCTTACCGCATTCAGGCTTTCGCTGAATCCTGCAGTTGTTGAGGCTTACTTTAATACGATAGATTACACTTTTGACATTTCAAAGAAGAGAACCATAGAATTTGTATCCAGTAAAATCAATGAAATGCCTTCCAGATCCGCCTGATTGTCGGATCGTTGGAATACTGCCCTGAATTTAATCATATTTAAATATCGACTGGATATTCTCTACGATGTTTAAGGAAAAATTTTCGGAAATGATGGAGGGTTATACATTTGATGATGTCCTCCTTATTCCTGGCAGAAGTTCTGTCGAACCCCGGTTTGCGGTGGTTGATACCAAATTTACCCGCAACATATCTCTAAAAATACCCATTGTAAGTTCCCCCATGGACACCGTATCTGAAGACCAGATGGCAATTGCAATGGCCAGATATGGAGGAATTGGCGTAATACACAGAAATATTTCAACAAACCTGCAGCTGCAAATGGTCAGCAAGGTAAAAAGGGAGGAATCTCTAAGAATCAGGAACGTTCATACAGTGGAACCCGACACTTCCATTGAAGAAGTGATAAACATCATGAGATCGAAAAATATAGCGGGTCTCCCAGTCATATCCAATGACAAGTTGGTCGGTATCGTCACGAAGAGAGATTTGGATTTTGTCGAAGACGATAAGCGAAAGGTTTCCGATATAATGACCAAAGACGTGGTATACGCACCAGAAGATGTAGAGATAGACGAGGCCAGAAGAATACTTTACAAAAACAGGATTGAGAAGCTTCCTCTTGTTGACAAAAATGGTAGAGTGGTCGGGCTCATCACGGCAAAGGACATCACAACAAGACAGAAATATCCGGATGCCACCAGAGACAGCGAAGGACAGTTGCTCGTGGCTGCTGCCGTAGGGCCGTTCGATATAGAAAGAGCGGTGAATCTGGAAAAGGCAGGTGCTGATGCAATTGTTGTTGACACTGCGCATGCTCATAACACCAATGTCCTCGATTCCATAAAGAAGCTCAGAAAGGCTGTGGGCATAGATCTGATTGCCGGCAACATAGCCACAAGGGAGGCCGCTGAAGACCTTATTTCCCTTGAAGTGGACGCGCTGAGGGTCGGCATTGGACCTGGCTCAATCTGTACCACCCGGATTATCGCAGGCATTGGATTTCCTCAGCTGACTGCGATCTCAGAGGTGGCGGATGTGGCAAAGGAACACAAAGTTCCGGTGATTGCCGATGGAGGCATAAGATATTCTGGAGATATAGTGAAAGCCCTTGCTGCAGGAGCTAATTCAATTATGCTGGGATCCCTGCTTGCTGGCACTGAGGAGAGCCCTGGCGTAGAGATGATAATAAACGGCAGGAAGTATAAGGCCTACAGGGGCATGGGTTCAATAGGCGCAATCAGAGGCGGAGTTTCAGACAGATACGGAAAATTATCGGGCAACAAGTTTGTGGCAGAAGGCGTCGAAGGTGCCGTGCCCTACAGGGGAAGGGTGGAAGATGTGCTATTCCAGCTCATAGGAGGCGTGAAATCAGGAATGGGCTACGTGGGTGCAAATAACTTGGAGGAACTGCAGAGTAAGGGTAGGTTCGTCAAGATAACTGCATCCGGCCTTAAGGAAAGTCATCCGCATGACATCAAGATAATATCGGAGCCTCCAAACTACCAGCTCTATCAGGTGTGATTTATCAAATCACCTGAATTTTATTTGCTTTTATAAAAACTTCATCTATTTTAGCGGGTATGTTACGAGCAAGCTCGAAGGCCCTTACCATGTGGTCCTTAAAATATTCCAGGCGTTTGGGGTTTCTGAGAATTGCAGCAGGGTGGAACTGAGGGGCAATTATCATGTTCTTCACCATGAAGAATTTTCCACTGGAGCTGGTTATATTGTCCATCTTTATTCCCAGGATCAATCCTAGAGATTTCATGGCAGAATTTCCCATTGGGATGAGTATCCTTGGTTGCATGGCCTCAATCTCACTTTTCAGATACACTGAGCAGGTTTTTATCTCGCTGATCCTTGGAGTTTTTCCCCTCCCAGGCCTGCATTTCACAGCGTTTGTTATGTAAAGTTCGTCCCTTGAAATCCCAATATCGGAAAGTATCCTGTCCAGCATGGCTCCGCTTCTGCCGACAAATGGAAGCCCTGTTTCGTCCTCCTTGGATCCTGGAGCCTCGCCGATGAGAAATATGCTGGATGTGGAGGATCCTCTTCCACACACTGCCTTCTTTCTAAAAAAATGAAGATCGCACATCTTGCATTGCAGTATTCTCGTGCAAAGATCACCCAGGTCTGTCATCTGCCCACTGGAATATCCAGTAATGTATTTATCGTTACTGCTAAGATAACCAATCACTGGCACATAAGGATATATTATAGGATGTCGAGAAATGTCGATATCCATTGCTGGTTGCCTAAATTATTTACGACTAGTATCTGGAACTGAGAAATATTCCGGCTGAGATAAGTACCATGCCTATGTAGATATCGATGGAACTTTTTTCGCTCAGTATGAAGAAGCTGAAAACAACTGAAAGCGCAGGAACAGCGAAAAAATAAGAAGATATTGAGGAGACGCTGTACTTTCTGAAAAGGTGAAAATAAATCAGGTAAGCGAGCGCTGTTCCCAGCGAACCCATATAAATCACCAGGATAATGAATTCATAGCTGAGTGTGCTGACGAACCCCGGATCTGCCACGAATGATAAAACGATCAGTATGGGAATGGAATAAATGTACTGCATAAAATTCACAACCCGCGGAGACGTTTTTCCAAGATACTTCTTGTAGAGGACGGTACCAAGTGCCCATGACACAGAGGCAATGATCAGGAATACCAGACCGAGCACATTTGTGACGTAATATTCATGAAAAGATATCAGAAATAAACCTGCAAAACCGAGAATAATTCCCAGTGAAACACCAAGAGTTACCTTTTCCCTGATGATCAATATTGAAAGTATGACATTGAAAATAGGGTATGAATATATGAGTATAGAACTAACCGAGGCAGAAACATAAGACTCACCAACAAACCAGAATCCCATGAACACCACTATGTTGAGCATTCCGATTACAAAGATTTTCATATTCTCATTTCGACCCATGCGATGGAGAGTTTCGCCTTTCAGGAACAATGGCGCGAAAAGCGCGGCAAATAGAACTCTGAACAGGAGTATCACAAATGGGGGCTCAAAATTGAGTGCGATCTTCAGGATGGGATAATTGAGCGCCCAGAATGAAGCCATTAATGCGAAAAGTATTACGTCCTGAATCTTTGACAATTGGGCAGGATATTCTTAACTGAAATAAATTTTAGTAATGGTTCTATGCTGCTATTAAAGAATGATAAATTCTATTATATTAGAGCATGTTAATGTACCTAAATGTTTAAGCCTAAAATAAGATGAATCAGGCTATGATATTCTTTTACATTTATCTTATGCTCATCGTTTTTTCAGTCATTTCCTTGATTTATTATCTCATAAATTCCTACAGTTCTGTTTTTTACCACGATGACGGGAATGTTGAGGGTCATTCCCCAAGTGAGGTGACCATTATAGTTCCAGTCTATAATGAAGACGTAAGCACCTTTGAGAGAGTGATGAGGGGGCTTCAATTCCAGGGTTCAAGGATAATCGTCGTGGGGGATTCGTCCCTGGAACCGTACAGGAGCATCACTGAAAGTTCAGGTGGAACCTTTCTCTACAAGGAGCAGAGGGAGGGAAAAAGAAAGGCCATTGCCCACGCAATGAGACTTGTCAATACACCTTTCGTAATGTTTGTTGATAGTGATGCGGTGCTCCCTCCAAATGCAGTCAACAACCTCTTAAAGAAATTCAGGAACGAGGTGGGAGGAGTGAGCGGTCTGATCAAGATAGACAATGATGGATCGGCTGTTTCTTACAGTTCTGAATTCAGCGAGAGGGTCAGGGAGGTTATACTTAAAGCCACTTCCATGCATGGCAATGTTCTCTACCTTGACGGTGCGTGTTCTGTTTATCGTACCGATCTGGTTAGTGACTTCATACTGAGCGACGAATTCAAAGAATACAAGGTAATGGGCAGGAAGAGTTTACTCGGCGATGACAGGCAGCTGAGCAGTTTTGTGATAAAAAGCGGATACAAGATCGCAAGAAACTTTAACGTGGTTGTTACAACAAAGAGCCAGAAAGATTTCAAATCCTACTTCAGACAGCAGGTCAGATGGGCCAGAACTGGGTGGGTTTCCCTTTTCAGGGATGCAAGAAATGGCACACTAAGAAAAGCCGGGCCGTTTTATTCTTTCGAAATTTTCTACGTTTATGTGATTCCCCTGCTTCTTTTCATAATTGGTTTTTTCAGGTTCGGTTTTTATCTGATGCCACTGTTTCATCATATCGGCCATATGGATGTTTACTTCCTTGAGAGTTACGCCGTTTTTGTTTTCACCACAACATTCATGGGATTCCA
>JAJYEP010000003.1 GCA_021785735.1 Thermoplasmata archaeon
TGAGCGCGGAATAACCTATCTGAAGATTGAAGGGGCGCTTGATGACCAGGAAAAGGGTCATGCCGAAAATCGCTGCAGATATGTAGAATTCCGGCGACATCGCTATGCAGGCACCCCATGCGGAAACATCATGATCAGTGGACCATCCGCCGGACTGCGCAAGCAATTTTTATGCTTTTCCCTCACATATTCAGGATCATGAATTCCGGATAGAGGAAAATCAGACACCACGAAGCTTCCATGTAGCATGATCGGTCCCAAAAGACTTATTAGTATATTATAATATGCGTATGAAGGTTTGGAAAATGGGAGCAAAGATAGCGATAGTGATCAATTCAGGACTGGATCAGAGAGCAAAGGTGATGTCAGGTCTTCATGTTGCCAGGAGAATACATGATGCGAAGAAGGAGAACGGCGTTGAGGCCGTGGAGGTGTTCCTGTTCACCGGTGGCGTGAGGGCACTGGAGAAGGGGCAGGACAACAGCGAGATTGTCGACGCCATACAGGACCTGAGGAAGGCGGGAATCACGCTTGAGGCATGTTCCAACCAGGTGAAGAACTGGAGCCTCGAGGACGAGTTCCAGAAGCAAGGAATCGATCTTGAGTTCGCCAGGGATGCATTCTCCAGATACGCGGTCGAAGGATACACGGTCATATCGTTCTGATGCGATTGAAAAAAGGTGATGTGGTGGACGAACTGTGGTACCTGAGCGGCGATGCCAGGAACGCTGAGTTCATGCCCGAATTCAGCGTGATCGATACAGAATCTAGCCATGGCAGATACGCAGACAGGACAAAACGGATAACCGTTGCGGACCTGATAAAGTTCCACGGACACGGATGTGACGGCCTCTTCAGGGGTGCGTATGCCATGTCCGTCGGCCTTTCGGATCTATTTCCAGGCGGTGGCACAGACAGGACAGACCTAAGGGTGCTGTCAAAAAACAGCCCGTGCCTTGGAGATGTAGCATCATACCTCACCGGGGGCAGGGTCAGGTTTGGCACGCAGGACGTCAGGAAGACACCCGGCGTCTGGTACATCATACAGAGAATTTCAGACGGAAAGGCCGTCAGGGTTGTGGAGGAGGAAGGTTTCTTTCCGGAAAGCATATCCAGGCTTGAGGCAGGCCTGGCGGAAACTGCAGGGGAGAAACTGCCGGCTGCCCTCGATGAACTGAAGAATGCGCAGGATCGGTGGATCGGCAGTGTTCTGTTCAAATCAAGACCCCGGGATCATTATTTCTCATCCGTCATAGAGTTCAAGTGGGAAGATACGACCTATGCCGGTTCCGGAGTGCGGACTGACGTGCTTTACAAGAATGTGCCAGTGAATCGTTCTCAACAGAGATAGATCCCCGCATCATCACAATGGCTCCCGTAGAATGAATTACTTTTTTTCATCGAAGGCCTTATTCAGGAGGTCCAGCGTGAGTCCTGACAGGACGGAATATTCAGCAGGATGATGATATCAGTGGTGCATCCCCCTGCTTTCGTACAGACTCCCGGGGCCGGCATAGATCAGCAGCAGCACGGAAAATAGCATTGCCAGAATGAAGCCAGTGGACATGAGGTATGAGTTGATGTTGTTCTGCCCGTCAAACAGGAAGAAAAGCCCGTCTATGCCCGCAAGCAGTACTGAAAGAAAAAGTCCTGCCGAACCAAGCATGATCCTTTGTGAACCCGTTCCCACGGAGAGAATCATGATGCCTATGGACGTGAGGCCAATCAGAATGCCCAGGAACATGTGGGCCATAACGACCGGAAAACCGCCGTAAAGCGGTTCAAAGCCCATCATGGAGAATCCATTCATCGCCGGTATTGTGACATACAGGTTGATATACATTCCAAGGAGGAACTCCACGATCAGGAAAAACAGCAGCGCGAACAGCATTGAGAGGAATCCACCCCTCATCATTCTCCTTCCAGCCATCATCGGCATCAATACAATTCAGGCATTATTAAAATTTTCCCTATCTTATGCGGCTCTCCTTATTCCGGAGATAAAAAAATTACTGGTCCGCAGGGAAGAACCGCTTGAGGATACCCCGGTGCGGGCCATGCTTCCCCTAAAGATGGAATTATTTTGTCGTGTCGGGCTTCCCCATCCTGCCAAGGATCTTCATTATGCTGAGCAGGATGGCAAGCCCTCTCTCTATGTCAGGATCCTTGACGTCCTTCAGGAGGCTCCAGGTTCCCTTAACCTTTGTTCCTGTGGCAAGACTGCCTGATGATATGCCGTCGACGATCTCGTTGATTGCAGCCATGAATTCAGGTTTTGCGATCTTACCCATCAGTTCAAGCAGGGCATCGAGAATTCCTGCCGTTCCGCTGATCATCTCGCTGCTCATGACGTCCTTCAGGCTGGCCACCAGGTATCCGATTCCCATGAGCGACTGCAGGATTCCCTTCTCGCGCAGTTCCCTCAGTTCCTGGATCTCTCCCGAGATCACGGGAAGGTTTCTCAGTATGCTCTCCAGAGGCTCCCTGTTCTCCGGGGCGGATAGCTGTTCCAGCAGCGTGTCAAGCGCTTCAGAACTCATTCGTTCACCCCGCTGAGGACCGCCTTTGCAGTCATGTTCCAGTAAACCTTGTTGTATATCAGCTTGAGCCAGTAGTATGAATAGCTTTCCGGCATGAAGACCGGAGGCTGTGTATAGCTCGACGTGATCATTGAGGCTTTTCCCAGCCCTGTAACCATCAGCGCCCCTCCACTTCCGTCGTACATCGTGTCAGGCTCGTATCCTGTCACCTGCTTGGAGATCCTGTCAGCGACCACGATGGCCTCGGCATCCGCCACGGATCCGGCTTTGGAAACGGGCAGATTCGTGGCATCCCCAATTGCATATGCATCGGTGTAGCCGGTGATGTTCAGCGTGAATCTGTCGGTGGGTATCCATCCCATGGGGTCCCCGATCTTTGAGTCCTCTACCAGTTTGCTTCCCCTGTGCGGGGGAACCAGAAGCGCCAGGTCAAAGGAAATTCTCTTTCCGTCCCGGGAAACAAGTTCCTTCTTTGCTGTGTCCACGGATTTGATCTGGAAGTTCAGTGACGGGTTGATGCCCCTATCCCTGAACATATCGAGCGCGATGTCGGATACCCCTTTGTCAGGAAATGCCATGGGCATCGGATACACGTATTCTATGCTCACCGCATCCAGCATGTTCCTGGATTTGAAGTAATCATGAAGCATGAAAACAGCCTCCAGCGGTGCCGGGGTGCATTTATAGGGCATGCTTGTCACTCCCACAACAATCTTCCCCTTTTTGAAGTTGTTCAGTGCCTTCTTCAGCTTGACCGAATCGTCCAGGCTGTAGAAGTTGAAGGTCGATTCCCCCATTCCCGGAACGGCATCAAAGTCATACCTTGCCCCCGTGGCCATGACGAGGTAATCATACCTGATCTTCTGCTTCTGGGTCGCAACCTCATGGTTCTTCAGATCTATTGCCGTTGCATTCTCCTGTATTAGATCGACGCCATCCACCACCATCCTCCTCTCGTCCCTGTAGGTTTCCGTCTCCGACATCACGCCGAACGGTATCTCCAGGAACCCCGGCTGATAGTAGTGCCTGCTGCTGCCCTCTATCAGGAGAATGTGAACATCTCCCGAACTGATGGATCCGCGAAGCCTGTATGCAAGATGATTTGCAGTACTGATGCCCCCCGATCCACCTCCAATAATGACTATTGTCTTCATTGCATCCAATTCACGCCATACAGATTAAGGTATTCCACAAAAATTGCCATATTGGGGATAACACTGAATAGTATATCCAGAAAACCCGTGTTTCAGGGGCTTTCGGCCTATTCTAGATGCTTCAATTTTCAGATATGCCCTTCTGCGCCTTCTGTGACATGAAAACCTTCAGCGTGAGAATCATCAGCACAAGCACTGCAGGCGTTAAGAAGAGCAGGAGCGATTTGAACCCAACCATATTCAGGAAAGTGCCGCCTAGAACAGGCATGATCACCATCATAAGCATCATGGTCGAGGTGAAGTAGCTGTTGGCCACGTTCCGCTCCTCCATAGTAAATGACCGCCCGATTGAAAACATCGCAATCGGCATGCCAAGTCCATGGGGTATTCCAAGAATAACAAAGGCGAACGCATAAATCACTATATTGCCGCTTAGGAAAACCATCACCAAACCGAGGATTGAAATGGACATCATCAGCATCACATAGGGGAATATGCTCCCGATCTTCAGCACGGAAAATAACGCTCTTGTTGCGAAGGAAGCCGTGAAGAAAACTGCGAAGAGGAGAATGACCAGGGAATAGGAAGCGCCATAGATCTGCTTCGCGTATATTCCCCCGAACGAAAGAATCAGTGCGGTTGACATACTGTATACCAGGAATGTGTAAATTCCCACCCTGAAACCGGGATGTGTCCATACGGATGATCTCCTCTCGACTTTCTTCTCTTCCGGAAATTTCACAAACGGGGAAAGGACTGCTCCGACAATTCCCAGGGGAACAAAAAACAGGAAAGCTGTCCTGAGCGGATAACGGGCCACTATGAGAGATTCCAGTGCAGGTCCCGCAATGAGGCTGACTCCCAGTGCAAGGGTGTAGATTGCAAGTATTCTTTCCCTCGCATTCCTGTCCTGGAACAGTCCTGCAGAAGTCATAATGTTCGGGAAGATGAAGCCGTAGGAAAGGCCGCTGGCTATCACAAAGACGAGCACTGAAACGGGGGACGAAAAAGAGAAGAGGAATATTGTCAGCGGATATACGATCGAGGCCAGGACGAAGAGTTTTTTACGGAACCGGACCTCAATGGCGCCGTTTAGTAGGGATGAAACCAGTGCGGAGGCCGACAGGGATGCCACCAGCACCCCCACAAGCAACTGGCTGTAGGAAAGATCATACCTGGCCAGGAGCGGTATCGTGGTTTGAACCATATTGTTGCTGGCCCGTATGGCGAAGGTGAGTGCAACAATGATCACAACCGTGTAAAGTACACTCGCGGTCAGCGCAATTCTCTGACTTTTCATGTCCCCCTTCCATTTGATTCCGGCTGCATTTCCTCACGGTCCCACCACAGGAGCGGCTGCGCCGTTATTTTCTCCTTGTTTTCATTCATTGCCACCGGTACTATCTTTCCCATGATTTCACCTTATGCTTTCACCGCTGCGCTTCCCTGATCGCCCACGGCGTTTGCGGGTCTGAGCGCCAGTTCCCAGACGAAGAATATGCCGGTGACCACCGCGAATATCCACAGCGTCGTGGTGAAGCCGAAGTATTTCACGGAGAACATGTAGCCAATCAGCGGCATGAGTGCTGACATGATCATCATGGAGGAGCTGAAGAACGATGTGGACGTTCCAATCTCCTCAGGCTTGAATGTGGTGTTCGCTATCTGTATCCCAAGCGTCCAGGCGATTCCATCCGGTATTGCCGCTATCAGGAATGCCAGAATGAAGAATGCAACTGAAAGTGAGCTCATTGCAAGGAATACTGATGAGATGAGCGCTATGGACACTGCAAAGACCATGTAGGGCCTTTTGTTCTGAACCGGCGACTTCAGTCTTATTATAAACCGTGTGACAACGTCGCCTACAAACATTGCTGCGAAAAGGTAAAATACAGTGGCTGCGGAAAGGCCGAGAACGCTGCCGTAGATGACCCCATAGGAGAATATGACGTAGAACGGTATCGTATATGCGAAAGCGGCTATGACCGCCCAGTTGAACTGCCTGTTTTTGAACAGCGATGCAATGCCTGCGCTACCCCTGTGTCCCTTTGCCTCCATATACTGGAGGGAGTGTTTTCCTGTCAGCGCTGCCACGAATGGTATTGCAACAAATGCCATCACAGCGAATATCAGGAAGATCTCCTTGATGCCCAGATCGAGAAGATATCCCGTCACGAAGGGCGCTATTATGAGTGCAAGGGCAACCCAGAAGGAGAACGAGGCCTGCTCTACCTGCCTCCTTGACTGGTCCTTTGAAGCCATTCCGGCCATTGTCATGAACGAGTCCATGACAAGCCCGGTTATGAAGCCGTCAATGATCATCAACGTATAGACTTCCGCGAAGCCCGATGCAAATATGTAGAGCGGCATTGTTATACCGAGCAGGGCAAGCGATAATATTTCCACGGTCTTCAGCTGACTGGGCCTGAACTTTCGCATCAGAAACGCAGCAACTGCAAATGCCAGCGTGAAAAGCGCAAAACCTATCCCTATTTCAAACGAAGTCATGCCAAATGCCAATCCCAGGGATCCGATTGAGGTCTGATAGAACTGCAGCAGGAACCTGCCCATGAAGGCGGCTATTATGATCAGCCATTCCGCTCCGCTTATCAGGCCGAAATCCAATCCAACCTTTCTCAAACTTTTATTCTGTGTGTCTGCCATAGTTGACCGTATGGTCAATTATTATTTAAGGATTATGACTGACCGGTCAATAAATACTGACCAACCGATTAATAAATATACAGGAATGGCATTATCACTTATATGAACAACAACGATAAGGAGGAAAAGATTCTGAATGCTGCAGTCAAAGTTTTCTCAAAGAAGGGGTATGATCTGGCAACGATCGACGAGATCGCAAAGAAGGCCAGGGTCAGCAAGGGCATAGTCTTCTTCTATTACAAGAGGAAGGATAGCCTCATAGAGAAAGCTGCCCTCCGGTCAGTTCCAGTAGAGGAAATCACCGGCGTGAATGGAAGAAAGCATGGACGTGCCCATGAACTGCTCATGGATTTCGGGGTGTCTTTTCTGAAGAAATACGAGAATCCTGACCTCAGAAATCTGCTCCTGATGACCATTGCGAACAAGGAGAGATACAGGCAGATTGAACTTTCACTGAGGGAAATGTGCTTCCAGGAGATGGACAGAATGTTTTCAAATCTGGAGGAGCTCGCAGGAACTTCCATACCGGCCCCGGTGAAGAAGGCATTTTTTGGATCACTCCTCTGCTATGTCGTGTGGTGGAATGACAACGAGATGAGCCCTGAAGAGTACGTTAAAATACTCACAGATCGAATTCTATTATCGGTCAGCCATGAGGCATAGGGGAATCTCTTCGTTATACCAGTAAAAAATACGTCTCACCATCTCCCATCCCGGAAGATCCCTATTGTTCCTGCTTCCGGTATCAACCAGCACTGAAGTTTCAAATTTTTTTCTGATCTGGTCAGTTGGTTCATATCCCACTTCTTTTCTGGTGATGAATGATCCATCAACCGATGCAACGCACCACCCAATTCAACAGATTGGTCCTGTATCCTGCGAAATTTAACCTCATATGTTCTTCAACTGAACAGGCAGGGCAGTCATTTGCGCTCAAAGCCTTTTCAGCAATCTCAGATATTTTTGATCAACGCGTTTTGTTGCCAAACAGGATATGCAAAGAGAATCCGCATCTGAACGAACCGCGCTGGCAAGACTTCAAGTGTTCGCATGCCGTTAACCATATATGTGAAGTAGAATTATCAATGGGCCTCTCTATGGGAAATCCAACTCACTACCGGCAGGCCTATCGTCCCGTCTCTCCATTCTACTCCTGAAGAACCTCTCCGTCTCCTTATCTACAAAATACACGTAACAGCCCTCCATGCCCCTCGATAACAACACTCTGTATGCGTTCTTTACGAGTGTCAAATAGTTGCCTCCGGACCTTCTGGCAGGACTGTCGGCGGAGTTCTCCGGATGTCCTTCCCATATCTGTCTGTCGAAGTTATACTGCAGATCGGGGCCAAATATAACACCAACGTAGTCAAATTCAAAGCCCTGGGCAGTATAGATACAGCCAATCTGGTCTACACCGTTGGGATCATATGCCCATAATTTTTCTTCAGGTATCCCATGAGCAAGTTTAATCCCGTGCGCGTCTGATTTTGCATTCCACGGCCTCCTGAAATCTCCGATAACCACATCGGGTTGCAATGTACCATCCTCATTGGGCGACGACCATTTCCAGCAGAAACCGGCAGTCATTCTGGCCTTTTTTCCTGCTTTCGCCTTTTTGAGAATGGCTCTCTCGAGTTCCTGTGGGGACCCGAAAATTCTGAAGTCAAAAACCTCTTCCCTGGACCATATCACGTTGGCAGTTTTCTCTATCTCCAGTGTATTGTCAATCCAGTTTACGAAAGCATCAGATCCCTGGCATCGGAACTGAGCTTCCAGCTTGAATTTAAGCACATCAGTATTCATGGTTTTTGCGTGTTCTTCTATGTAAGAGGAAGTACCCACCTCATTCGGGCGAATTATCTGGTGATTGTCAACAAAAAATACAGAGACCTTTGAAGCCCTTATCAGTTGTTCAACAATGGGTGCACTGTTTCTGTCCTCCGCCTTTTTGAATCTATCCAGGTCTTTGGGCCATATCCTGTGTGCCTCATCGGCAATTATAACATCAACTTCATTTTCTTCGGCCTTGCCATACTGGTTGAACAGCTTTACCTGAAGAGTACTTCTGCTGCCGAGAATATTCCTGAGAGTGGCAGTGAAGGCCCTGGACCCGGTAACATAATGGGCGTTGTAATGCTCTCTGGACAGATCGCCCATCAGGTTCATAGCTATGACGGATTTCCCGGTCCCCGGTCCGCCTTCGATAATGATCACGGTCTTTTTTGCATTCAAGAAGCCTTCATTGACGGCATTCTTTACCATGTCATAAACCACCAGCTGTTCGTCCAGAAGCGTGTAATCTTTCAAACCGGCAATGACGTTTGCAATATGATCCATAAGTTTCTTGCCTGGGCGTAACTTGCTCTCTTCAATACGCCTTAAAACTTCAACACCATCCCCACCGGACAGGTTCCCGATCAGGAAATCGGAGAGAATTTTCACGTCATCCTTTGTGAAGAGTGGAAAATTTGCAAGGTAATCCCTGAATTTGTCAGCATAGATCTCGTTATCCGGGATACGGGGATAATTGTGAAGATATGAACACGCGTTCAGAATGATCGGGGAATTTCCTTCATAGAAGGCAGTATGATAATCCTGCAGATACTGCTTGTACTGTCCAACCTGAACAGACGGGTGCAGCACATCCCTCAAGGCACCGCCCACCCATGTGGTCAATTCCCGTTCTCCCCTGGAAGGCCGGGTATTCTCCCACTGTTTCAGTTCAATGATAACAGCATTATCCTTCAGCTTAGCATTCCTGCCACAGATGAGGCAGTCAAGCCTTTTGGAGGACTGGGGTAGCTGGTACTCCAGTATTATTCCATGATCAAACAGATTTGCATGCTGGAAGACCATGGAAACAGCCCTGAGGGAATTTTGCCAGGAAGCCACTTCCGCATTGTTAGGATAATAATGAAAATGCTCGAAGAAAGTGCTTTTCAACTTGTCGGCTATCTTGTTAAACGTAGTGTCTTCGAAGAACTGGTTGGAAGTCCCGGAGTACAGACGCATTTAAACGTATCATACCCTGTTTAAGCATTAAGTTTTCTCATCAAAAACTCAAAAAAAGGAATTATTCCTGAAAGGTCATTTCGTTTCACCGGGGTCTTTCACATATCCGGAACGATCAGTTCCAAATCGATCTATTCCGGTTTCCTGATGTTTGTTTTTGCTGCGGAACGGCCGATTGCTGCGACCCACATCATGTATACGGCGAATGATGCAATGGTTGTGATGAAACCGGCAAGGAAAAAAGCTGAATTTGCATCTTCAGATGATGCAAAATAGATTGCCATTACAGCCACCCCCAGGGTTATGCTTCCGGCAAAGGTCATCAGGAAGAAGGTCCTGAAGCTCTGATCATCTATTGTAACCAGTTCAGGATCTGTTCCTTTTTTCAGGAGGAATGGCACCTTCTGATGGCAGTTGGGGCATGTGAAGGTCCACGTTGATCCGTACCTGACTGCGCTCACAGATCCCCATTTGGAGTGCCTGAAGTTGAACCTGAAATGGCAGTTTGGGCATTCAGTATGTGAGGTCACCCAGGATCTGTGTCCTTGTGTCATACAATCAACATCTTTCAAGATAATAAAAATGTTCTACGCATAAAACAGAGAGGAATTGAAATGTGCGCCCTCACCCAGTGGAAGATTGTGATTTCATACGTTATCTGGCAATTCCCGGGCACGGATAAACCGGCCAGAACCGATCGGGGAGGAAAGATTATTATGGGGAGAAAATTGTGTGAATGTGATAGAAGCTGTTGCTTTCATGCCGAACACCCCGACACTGATCGGTGACCTGGGGGTGGATCATAAGGACACAATCGCTGCACTGAGATCCCTTGGGAAAGAAATTGCAGGCAAAATTGATGCGGTGGTGATAATGACGCCTCATTTTCAGACATCAGGATCTTTCGGTGTCGTCGGAACGGAAAGACTCAGGCAGATCTTTGATTTCTACGGATTTCCTCCGGAATTCTATGAGGCCAGATACGAGCCTCCCGGCGATCCTCAGCTAGCAGAACAGATAATAAATCTGGGAAAGGATACCGGGATCAGGATCGGCCAGGCCGGGAACTGGGGGCTCGACCATGGGGCGTGGTCCCCGCTCTTTCACATTTTCAAGGATGCGGATGTCCCGACCGTGCCGCTGTCAATATGTCCCGATCTGGGATACCAGGCGCATATCGCGATCGGCAGGCAGATGCGATCCCAGTCCATAAAAAATAATCTGTGCGTGCTTTCGACCGGATCTCTGATCCACAGGCTCGATCTCTTCCAGGCTGGCAATAAAAGGACACCGCCGAAGGCGATGGAATACCTCGATATCTGCATATCATCATTTAAAGAGGGGAAATGGGACAGCATATGGAATGCTCCGTCTGATCTGGTAGGTGCAGCATCCCCCGAGGGCTATAATCTTCCGTTGCGATTCATACAGGGAGTGGTGGGAGACAGATTCAGGGCCAGAATCCTGGCCAATGAGGTTGAATTCAATGCGGCATCCCTGATCACGGCAGTCTTTGAGGAGGCGTGATTCATTGCTTGTGACAGAATGGCTGTTCTGTCATCAGTGCATCGTCAATCCCCGCATGAGATAGTCTGCTGAGGCACATCACTGTGAAAAAATGAAAATTTCATCAAATAACCCTCTGCCCCATCTCTCAGGTTTTTGTCCTCAGTAAATGGGAACTGCCAAAAAATGGCAGGTTGAAAGGATGGAAAAAGTCAACATTTAAAAATGTATTTATATTTTGAAGGTGTGAATGAATCGATGACCATGAGACAAAAGAATTCACCCAAAGGGAATTCCAGAGAGATCGTCGTAAACTCATCGGTGTGATTTCTACGTTACCTATTATCCTCGTTAAATAAGGTGGAGCATATGAGGCTGGGATATGCAACAGTATTTTTGATATGTTTCCTTTTGTTCAATACCCTCATTTCGTTTTATAGTTTGAGCATCCTTCACACACTTTATATGAGTAATAATGGTTATTTCTTATACAATTCCCAATCCCCATTCTTTCAGAGCAACCCTTACATATTTGTTCTTCCGATATCCTCTGCAAATGCATTGTTCGATGCATTGATCGCTTTACTGGTTCTTTACAAGTATGAATTCCTCATCATGCCAGTCAGTGTCATTCTGCTATCCTTTGGAGCCGTTCTCTGGATGGAAAAAGTTCTGCCCCAAATTTTTATACGAAACGGGAGAAAACCGGACCAATATGGCAGGGTCTTCTGGTATTCCCTGCTTTTTTCATTTTCGGCTGAAATTTTCGTTCTATTAGCCTTCTCTCTTGGAATTCACGTCTCGTTAATGCTCCAGATATCGGATGCACTCATCGTGTTGACAATCCTGATTATTCTGCTGGTCTCGCTCCTTAATGGACTTCATGAGAGAGGATTGGCGTATCCAGAGTGTAAATATCTGCGTCCCTGTTATTTTTCCCTGCTGTTCTTTCATTCATATGCGCCCTATCTTACCTGATGACGATATTCAGCCCTTTCAGTTATGTTCCAGTTCCGTAGATAATGTTCCTGTTGCCGGCGTATCTTGTTCAATATCCGGGGTCTCTGTTCTATCCGGGATTCATCGCTTTAATGTTCTCTGTCAACATTCTCACCTATATTGTGATCATAACCGCATTAAAATGGATCTTAAGAGATTCCGGTGAGAAACATCAGTTTACAGGGAAAACTCAATCGAATAAATTCCTGCATGGACTGTCCAGGTTACGGCACTTCAAAATATTGAAAGTTGCCATAGTGGCCGTAATTGTCATAATCGCCATTCCAATCGCTATCGATATTCCTGTGAGCCATCCCGTGCTTGTTTACAATGTCCTTTTTGCGCCCGTTTACAGTCCTGGGGCCCTTCCAGTCCACAAGGGGTAGGAAATCATTGCGACCAGTTATAATGCGACAGTTATCTTCAACGTTAGCGAAAATTCCACACTTGTCGGTGCATGGACATCGCCATCCTGGCTTTCTTATATAGGTTTAACACCTGGACCACCGCGACTCACATGGGGAGGACTTTTTTATACCCCCTCTTTAATGGTACTTTCAACATTTCTCTTACTCCGGGAGTGTACTATCTGGTCTTTTATTCATTCTTACTAGGCTATAATACAATTGTCTACGTTACAAACACCATAAGGTTGATTCCCGAAACAAAATGAGATCGATCCCTGTTCTTCAATGATAGTGCAAAGATCGGACGTACCAGGTCATACTGGATTAGCATTCGCTTAATTGCTATGCTAGTGAGATATCATCCACCTTATATTTCCATATGAAGATGACATGGGACCAGCCGATAATGGTCCCAAAGAGATGAAATGAATAACCTGTCTTTTTTGCAACCTGTTAACGCATAATGTTAAAAGTTTCTCACCCTAAAATTCCAGAAAATCGGATCAATAAAGAGAGGGGTTTGCCCAATTCACAGTATTGTAGAGATATGCACTTCATACGGGTTTGTAAAATATTGCATAAAAGTGAATCGCCCATTTGAAGCGGAAAGAACCATGGGAAAGCCAGGAGAGTATGTCTCGTTTTCTATTCATCCTGTTCGAACCGTGATTCGCAGGTATAATTTTTCTGAGGCAGGTTCAGGAAATCTCTCCTATGGCTTGAGACGAGCCATTTAATGGCCGAGCTAAATTCCGGAAATTATGAAATTTTCATAAGGATTTATTAATAGGACAGTTCGTTTCGGCCTTTTATCTGCCAGTCCCGTAACTGCACCTGTATGAGCCCTAGGGCAACAAAGAATATCAGCAGGGGAAAGTCACCAAAAAGGGTTGCTATGAATCCTGCAGCGATCATAGAATATCCCCACAGTGCAAAGCGGTTCTTCTTTCTGTCAACATACGCCAGAAATGCAAGGATGGAAGCAACCACGGAAAAACCTAGGAAAGGAACAAAAAAGGTGTAAAACGATGGGGAATGCACAAACTGATCGGGCAGCCCAAGCGGAAATAAAATATACACTTTCCAGTACACGTAAAAAATAGAGAATAATAGTCCCAATTCGCCAAGGACCAGGAAAAGGAGAGCGTAAAGATCCATTCTCTTCGAGTCATCGGGTTTATGCAACATTTGGGTTTTCCCCCCACAATTATCCGGTTGTTCTGGCCGTACTCACTGGCCAAGGTATTTACTCTATTTATATCATTGCGATTGGTTCTGGAGGCATAATATTTGTTTCCAATGTTCCTGATATCTACAACCATGATCTTGTATTTCCTCACCCAGTCTGGAATTTATACATACCATGTATATATGTTCCTGTGGTCCCCATCGTAATCTCAGTGAGTGAAACAAGAGATTTTCAAGGTATAATCAAAAATTGGTGGTTTGATATGCTACGTAAAAAAAGATGGAGTTGAGGATTGACGTCGGGAAAGGAAAGAGAAAATACATCATCACATACTGCTACCTAAGAAAAGCTGTGAGGACATTCAAGAGAAGCAGGATTAAAAATATTGGGCCCGTTTAGTCATCACTCGGTACCCAAGAATCTCTCCCACACTCCATGGTCAAGAAAAATATATATATATTATAAAATCGTAAAGTTTACTATGAAAGGGAAATTAGTTGTTATGGTTGGTTTTGTAATGATATTGATGATGGTTTCGCCGCTTTCTTCTGCACATCAGCCGGTGAAAAAAAATAGTGTCGAGTTGGGCGATTTTAACATATCATTTAGTGGAGGAAAAGCTTCTATCTATTCAAACGGATTGAACTATAAACAGCACTGGGAACTATACCAGCTAAACGAGGGTCAACTGTCCAGAATCCAATTCAAGGTTCAGAAAATAATCCGAAAGAACAATACAATGCAAAATACAGTTGGGCTTGAATTTCTTGGGCAAGGATTCGTTGTGGGTGAAATATATTCACTCAGTGGAAATGGATTGGATATGAGCATGTCTATTCAAAACAATAACTCTAATAACAGGACAATTGTTGCAATATACTCTATTACGGAACCACACAGCAATCATATTCTGGAGAATGGATTCATAAATTATAACCTGAACACAAACGCTCTGGGTGTTTATGACAAAGTAGTTCCGATTAACTCCCGCGCCTGGGAAATAGGTGACACAACTAGTCAACTTTCCTGGAAAACGCAATATCCTATATTCGAAGCAGGTCTCTTGAATTCATCCATACTGGGAAATAAAATTGCTCTTTCTTTCGGCCCTGTAACTATATCCGGTAATTCTTCCTATTTCATTGATCCTGTCCTTAGACCCATGATGGTTATATGTGCATGTGGGGGTGGGGGAGGTGGGGGCCCATTACCTATTACAATAAACAGTGTTGAATACGAGTATACAGACTCATCAACCGTGACAACCTTTTCTGCTTACACTCCCATTACAGTGAAGGCCCAGATTGGGAGCATGGGGGGATATAGCTCTGCAACGATTGATTTCTATATAGTTACTCGGGGCTACGGTCTGACATTTATTGGGTCCCGGGCGATCTATGGGGTTGGTACCGCATCTATAACATGGAGTTCCCAACCCGGTTCATATTTGGGGTTTGCTGCTTCCAGTCCCCAGGGAGATACAACTGTTTACTCAAGTTTCCCGGCCTATCCAATCAATATATTTACCGCGATGCCAATAACTTATGGAAATAATCAAATATCGAATCCACCGGATACCTATACTCACTATCAGGTTTTTACTCCTGGGCAGACGTATATCGGGGATTTGGTCGAGCAAGTGGCCTCTGGTCCAAATACTTCAGAACCTCAATCAGCTTCAAATTTTATGACCTTTACCACAGGGTTTGGGCAGCCTTCGAAACAGTATTATCTGGTATCAGCCTATGAGCAAAAATTCTACTGGGCTGGGGATTCCATAGGCGATAGTTCTTCTTTAGATATGCTTGACGCGAATTTCAACAGTGCTTCATGGCAGGCAGTAAGTAATGGTTCGTGGGGCACACAACCATACGCCGAGTCTCTTTATTACGCCATGGCCGCCGCTTTTGCATCCAATCCAGATACGGTACCAGTGGCTATTGCTATGGCTGCCTTCGGGCCAATATTCTTCCAGAGTCCCGGACCCTATTCAGAAGGAACGGGTACCAACACAATTTATGCAGGAGGTAATGCCAGTAGTGCTTTGTTCGGTGACAATGGTTATACGTACCTGAACGATCAGTACGGACCCTGGTACTGGCCAAGTTACAAACCTGTGTACTTATTCTCTTTTCAGGCTCAAATAGGATTCAAATACGGTCCCGGCAGTAATTACAATTCCAATAACGCAGTTCTTGAATATCTGGGGTACACGTCTCATTATTATATAGAGGCGGCTTATCCTTATGATACCAGTAGTAGTTACCCGACAATGGGATTCACAATCTTTGAACCTATCGGCATGGCCGTTTCATGAGGCGGAAGATGATCTTAAGGAGGAGGGAGATCTATGCGATCATTGCAGCAGTGGTTGCAGTGATAATTGTATTTCCTGCTTTGATCACCAATATTCCCGCGTCATATTCATTGGCAACTGCAAAAAATATTGATTTGAACCATATTAACCCCGGGTATATTGATGGGCAAACCGATGCCAATTTCAACTTTCATGTGATTTCGATAAACGTTTCTGGGATCAGTGTAAGTTACTTTGCTGAATACTATGCTCCATTTGATGACTTCTGCAGAACGGTGAATCTTTCGAATTTTCACAATGTGGGGAACCCCGGTATCAGCAGCTCTTCAACCATGCTGTTCGTTTATTCCATGATAAGCCTGTTAAACGTTTCCTATGATGGATTTCATGGGGCACTTTCAACTTCGGTCGGTAATATCCATCTTACAGGAAATTCGAATGCGACAAAGGGACTTCCGTTGAAAGGACCACAGGTGACCGTAAATTATTCCCCGTCCGGAAATCCTCAAAATATAATAATTCAATATCTGGATCCCGTAGTGTTATTGAACAATGGAACCCTTTCCTTTACACCGCCGACAGGAAATTACTCATATACCTTCACATTCAATATTTTGACATACGAGGAATATGGTATCTACAGGGTGCTTGAAAATAGCACTCCCGTTAGTTTCCATTTCAACTTTGTAGTGGTGCGATGAAAGCCTTTTTTCGTAACAACTCCTCCTCAGTTTTTTGACAGCGTGTTAGATATTAAATGAAACAAACGATGCAGGAACACGTGAATGTATCAGAAGAACGGATGGGTGATGATCGAAGTTCAACTGCATGAGGTCGATACCGCTGGAGAAGCGACGGAGGGTAGTTTATGCAGATTCAAAAAATGTTATTGATCGCTGGAAAACCCAGAATGGACACGTCAATATTTTGACAACGTCATAATGACTCAATTTTTAATAAGTGAGATTATATTTCTTCAAGATGAGCTACAGACCACATATGTCAGACGAAGAGATAGATCTCAGGAAGATGTGGCACGAGAAAGCATATGTGAAAATGGACGAACAGAAAACCATCCGGAGGCAATACCTGGGTAGAAAGCTGGTGGTTCCGAAAGAGGTCACACCGCCAGCATGGATGAGCAAACTTCTTGGCAAGACCATACTGGAGGATATCAGGGAAATCGACCGGGTATTAGACATGGGCACCGGAAGTGGAATAAATGCGATACTGGCCGCATCTAAATCGCACGATGTGGTAGCTGCTGATGTGAATCCTTACTGCATCGAGGCGGGTAGAAAGAATGCAAGAAGAAATGGAGTATATTCTAGGATAAAGTTTATTGTAAGCGACTTGTTTCAGAATGTTGATGGAAAGTTCGACCTGATAATATTTGACCCTCCTTTCAGATGGTTTGCCCCGAGAGATATCAGGGAAAGGGCTACAGCAGACGAGAATTTTAGATCAATGACAGGGTTCTTCAACGATGTACGGGAATATTTGCAGCCCAATGGCAGAATTCTGATCGAGTACGGGGATTCAGGGGACAAGAATTATTTTCTGAGCCTGGTAGATGGGGGAGGCTTTAGGAAAGAGCTAATTAAATACAGATACATTGAACGTTACGGAAGAAAGTGGGGATACTACGTCTGGAAGCTTTTTCCTTGAAATTTCCTCCGTCCCGAAGAGGCCTAGAATCCCTTGTAATGAGTTACGTGAAAGTGCAACTATATAATTTTCATAAATAACAAAAAACATCTTTGAACAGGGATTCTGCATGATACAATGCTAAAGTTTCCCATGCGAAACTCAAGGCGGATCAAATTCCATAACCTTCAGGGCTGGTTTTCCGTTAATCAATAAAACGTGAACTCGGGCACGACGCAAGTATATATATTCACCTCAAATAGGAAAGCATGCGGAGAGTGATCCTGGACACCATAATCTCCCTGGACGGTTATTACACGAGTCCAAAGAGTGAAATCGATTGGTTCGAATTTGACAGAGAGGAGACTGAATGGTCAAAGCAGATTCTTCGAAGAGTTGACGCGATGCTGTACGGTCGAATCACCTATCAGGAATTCAGTGAATTCTGGCCGAAAGCATCCCCAAGCCCTGACGGATTCGACTCTGAGATCATTGGACAGCTGAATGGACTTCAGAAGGTGGTGTTCTCCCGCACGCTCCCGAAAGCAAAATGGCATCCTGCAGTGCTGATACGCGAAAACCCGGTGGACGCTGTTGCCGAGCTTAAAAAAGATCCTGGAAAGGACATGGTGATCGTGGGGAGCGGGACTCTCGTATCTGCACTCGTAAGGAACGAACTGATCGACGAGTACCGCATCCGGATTCGGCCCATCATCCTGGGTGCGGGCAGGCCCCTCTTCGCAGATGATCAAAAGAGGCACAAACTCAAATTGATATCTTCCAGAGCGTTTGGTAACGGTGTGGTTGCACTGCATTATGAACCTGCCCACCAGCCGTCCATATAGGCTGCCGATGCGCTTTCATGCTGGAAGAGAGGTTCTCCAGGCGAACTTTTTTCATGGAAGAATTCAAACCTGAGTTCCGCAGTTCAATCTTTTTGAGAATGCATACTTATGTGCTATTTTACTTTCTTTTCTGCAGAATTTATGTTCTTTTTGTCCGTGCACCATCAATGAATTTTTTCTGGGTGTGGAATGCTGATCCTGTTGAGGAGATCCAGAACCTGTTCTGATTCAGACCGGATCATGATGATTACTGATTGAAGAGAAACAGGTGTAAACTTTAATTGCGAAGGAATTCGTACTGTTTCAGAGATTGTAAGTTCAGTCTTCTTCCCTCATGGATCATGGAAAAACGTACCGAAACAACAATAGAGAGCATACGAAAGTCTCTGAACAGCCTGGATGTTGTTCCGGTTAATGTGGATACGAGAAATATATGCATTTCATCGGAGAGCCAGGAAGCCTCTCACATTCTGAAAACACTAGGTCTGCCATATCCCAGAATCCGTGAATGTGCACATACATACCCCCTGATGTTTTACAAAAAACATTGTCATACACGGATTTTGCATGAAACAATGCTAATGTCTGTCATGCGGAAGCCAAGTTTAAATTGTCATACTCCCTGATCATAGGAAAGAATGAATAAATCCACAATCCAAATAAGCGATGCCACCAAAATGAGGCTGGAGCTGCTGAAGGCAGCTGGTAGCATGACTTATGACAAACTGATAAGAGCCTTATTGAGCCTGATCCCTGAGGGTGATGACGGGGGTAAATACACTGATGAATTCAAAGCATCTCTCCTAGAAAGTTCTCTGGATGTAGCGGAAGGCAGAGTTATTTCACTTGACGAATTAAAGAGAAGGCTATCCTTGGATTGATCTGTACCCTGACAGTTAGAAAATGTTATAGATCTGTTGCTGTACTCAAGCGAACAATGCTTCCCGGGGATGTCATTCCATTCTGACAACCTTTACACCGGTAAGTTCTGCAGCTTCCGCCTGCTTCCGGTCCGATGTAACAAGCTCCCCCTCGTTTTCGAGAGCGAACTGAATGAACATGGCATCGTAGACGGTGATTTCTAACTTTACAGCCAGGATAACAGCTTTGTACAGCAGGGGAGAATCGTCCGCAATCAGAACAATCGATCTGAGAGATTCCACGATATCCCGCAGGTCCTCGATCGCAATTTCATGTCTCATGGCCTTCTTCCTTAGGGCATTACCAGTTTCCAGCAAAGCAAATCCGAGTGTTGTGCCAGTTGTTACGAAATCGCCTGCTTTTTCCCAACCCGGCTCGTGGGAAACGTACCTGACCAGTATGGATGAGTCAATGACCTGAATCCCTGTCATCCCTGATACTCCTGGAAGCGAAACCCGGCTCGGATGGCTTAACTCTCTCTCTTATTATGGCATCGAGCTTCTCCCTTTGCTGAAGGGCATTGAGATCGTGCGTCATTTTTCTCACGTATTCTTTGAGTTTCTCTGGCGGGTTGATACCACTTTCAACGAGCTTTTCGTAATCTCTGTCATCAATGCGTATACAGATTACCCTGCTCATGTTTACGAATAGTATACAAATTATTAATGCCTTTGATCAAACGGCATTACAGCACTTTAAAAGCCCTATTGACTTGATCCGGCGTTCAACAGATTAAATTTCAAATAACTTTTCTGAACGGTGAAACTTTCATTTCCGTTTTCCCTCACACGAACAGTTTTGCCTCTCTGTAATGCTCTTTCAAAAAGCAGTTATTGATTTCGAGAATGCGCCGTTACTCCTGAAACTCTGAACTATTCCCCGGAAGATCAGTTGATGCTTTTAAATTTGGAAATGGTCTGATCAGGGGAAAACCAGAGTACCTTGACGCCACAACGTTTGGTTGGAATCAAAGGATAAACCTAAAAAGAAAACCTGAAACATTCCACAAATCCCGGTCAAACGAAGTTCGCAATGTGGATCGGCCGGTATTTGATTGAAGGTATAAGGGAATACTCTGTTTAGAATTCAAAATATTTCACAATTCCATTATGAAAAGTAGATCTTTCATTACTGCTTCTGGAGAAATTCTGATCCCGCACGCTTAACTCCAGGTTTATCGTACATATGATCCGAGCTGATGATCTCGTCCTCGCAGAGTGAGGCGTGGAATGAGTCGAACAATCCTGCTTTTTCATGTTCTATTGGATGGGCCGCCACAATGGTACAATACTCGCCTGCACCGGTCAGCCTGGCAATGAACAGGACGCTGGCAATCATCTCTTCCACATGAACTTCCTTTCTGACTCTAACCAGCGCAAGTTCCACCAGCGTTAGAATGGACGTGTAAGTTTCTCCTGTATAACTCTCAAGCACCTTTAATGCCCATGAATTCAGCCCATCATCTGAATTGCAAATTGCAACGAGGAATTCTGTATCTGCGTAAGGCATTTCATCCGCTTTCTCTCTCTTCTTTTTTTACCTTGCTCCTCTGTCCGGGTTGATCCGTGCCTTTTCATCCATTCTTGCTTCCTCGATCATTTCTGATCAACGACAGATTTCGAATTGATCAATCTTGCAGAAAACCCTCTCAAATATCCCATCGGGATTCCCGGAGATCCCCAAGCAAATGAATGAACGCCCAGTGAGGGAAAAACTTGAGTATGGTTTATTGAGTTAGTGCTATCTTTCGCACCGTTTATTTTCCATAAACATGCAAGGATCATTCAATTTTGAATTCATGCGAAATCCATTCAGTATTAGTTGCATAATGAATGTGCAGGCATCGTCTTTATCTGGGTGAGCACAAAGCCGAAAATATATCAACGTTCTTCAGCGATCAGTCGCCCTTCCCAGATACACAAATTTTGATTTTACCGTCCTGGACGGATCGGGTTCAGGAATCCTGCAGTCACAGTGCCATTTACAGTCCTCAGTTAGTACATGTCCTGCAGGCCAGTGGGGCAGGTTCAGGAGTCTGCTCCGTGTGATATGGTGAAGCCAAACAGAATCTCTCATGGCGATCGAATGCCCACAATTTTTGCACACGCCAAACTGCAGTCTTGCCATAATCCAATAAGCAAATTCACAGGAATATAAATTTCTGCCTGTTGGGAGAATCCTTGAAAACGGTTGTTTCTTAAAAACATGAACCGGTCGATATCTTACTGAGGCATCAAGCGGGTTGTGGAGATCAATACACATGTAGCGTCAGGCTGCCGGATATGAGATTGGCGCTCCGATTGAGTCCATCTGGGAAATATCCATAAATTGCGGATTCTATGGATGAACTCCAATTGAGGAAACAGCAGGCTACTCCTGCAGCGGGTTCCTGAACCAAGCCAGAATGGCCTCATTTTCACCCCGGAACATACCGTTTTTTCCTATCCCTCTCTTTCCAAGAGATTTAGTAAACATATAGATCGACTTGTTCTGAAGGGTCACTTTCATGGGTGGTATAAGGCCTCTGGAATCCCTGAATCTTTTGAAAAATTCATCGTATCCCACCGATATGTCAGTAATGGAATCTCTTTTCACCACGTAAAGTGGGTCCATATTTGGAGTGTAGAAATGCATAGATCCTCCTGAGATTGATAGATAACCTTCATGTTTATGCAGGGGTTTGCCTATCGGTTGTGACGTATGGGCAGACACCCATCTTTCCCATGCGCCGATGCTGTCAAACTCATCCGAAAATAGCCACAGAGCTTCCAGTAGAAATCCGGCGGATTTAATGACATTCTCTATATACCTGCTCCTGGGGACGTCTCCCCTGTCCATATCTATGAGCTTTACTATCTTTTCATCCAGGGATATGCTTATCTTCTGGGCCATTGCTCCCCTCATCCAAATTGTATGATTTTCAAGCATTAATACTTTTCCTACTAGTAGGATTGTTCATACTTTCAGGTCACCATTACAGTCAGGCAAAGAAGTCCCATAACGTCAGGAGTTAGGCGAGAACCTCAGGAATACCATCTGTTTATGACCAATCGGAAGGATTGAAGGCATGTTTCCGCACTTGCAATAACCCCACACTAGACCAATGCTTCCGGCAGATATATGGTTCAGAAATAAGGAAGGATATTATTTTTACCCATGCGTCCAGAGGTCGCTGTAAGCCCCATTAGCACCCTTGGATGATAATATTCAAGGAGCTTCTGGTAGCTGGTTGAAGCAGCATGGTGAAACTCGTCTATCACTATGTAATCATAATGGAACGGATCAGTTCAATTGCCGCGGAAACGATTTTCATGCCGGCATAGCCCACCGGCAGTCCTTCAGTTCCTGTTCATGATCTCCGATACTGTCCAACTAAGGTTCCTGATAAGTTATCGCGCCTTTGAGTTACTTCCCGGACCCACTCTCCCTGAATTAGTTTTGAGATTGTGTTACATTTTGTATATGGGAACGTTGCGTGATCGCGTTGAAAGGGATCCTTCAAGGCTGCTGCTAAACTGGCTAACATTACAACAAAAACAGTCGTTCCTTAAAGGTGACGCATAAACCTGCAGGAAGTGTTGCACCCTTTGCCATGGCCCCTGTAAGGTGTCTGCATGAGAATCCTGTTCCTGTAATAATATCCGTGATCACTCATATTGGACATTAATGGATTCCAGATCGGATTTCACCTTCTTTCCTGTTTCTGGGTCCTCGAAGAAAATGTCAGTGCCTTTTATTCCCCGTGTTAGCAATATGTAGTACCTGTTTCTGAGAAGCTCCAAAGCCTTGACCGGGTCAGTCTTTGATAATCTCTTCAGGGAGTAATGGTTCCCGATTCCGTCTGTTATTGGTTCTCCGTTAACAACCCATCCATTTCTCCAGATAAGGTCCCTCCCCCATACCAGCCCAGTGTACAGTGCCTCAAACCCCTGACTACCGTAAACACTGGCACATCTTGATAGTGGATCAATTTTTCCCGACCAGTACCTTGGATACTCAGTTTTCGGGTCCATTAGCCAGTATATGTCAAGGTCGGTTCCCCTGTAGATATCAAGGTTTGATGCGAGAGGATATCCTATTCTTCTGTTGTCTATGCCTGTTAGTTCTCTCATATCTCCTTTTGATTCGGTAAAAGCACACATAAGTGCTATCTTCATACCCTGATCGTGAATTTTCCGGAGGTCCCCAAGCATGTCTTTTATCATATCGAATACTCTTAACCTGTATTCAGAGAACCCCGTTGCTTTTGCACCGTATAACAGATGTCGCACAAACTGCAGGTATGGGACCGGCGATCTGAAGACGGAGAGGAACTCACGTTTTGTTATGTTTCTGCATGACTTTTCAAAGTTCTCGAAAGTGCCTGCCTCGTCCCCGATCAGTATCTGTTTATCATCATAAAAATAGACCTTCACTGTGGATCTGCCCTGGGTGGTTCTGATGACTGACTCCGTCATCCTCTGCGCTTCGTCATAAATGATCAGGTCTATTTTTCCATAGTTCCGGGCAGGGAAATTCGCCTCGCCTATCCCCGTGCCTTTGCCTGTAGAATAGTAAAGTATTTGTGGAGATAGACTGTACTTTCTATCCTTCGTCTCCAGTATCTGTTTTAGCGTATTGAGAAGCCTGTTGTTCCTGTATGCCAGGAATACATTGTATCCTTTTAGAAAACTCTCGAGCAGCATATATACTGCAACAAGGGTCTTTCCAGATCCGCTGCTCCCCTTAACAAGAAACGTTCTATCCTCGTTGCCCTTAACGGCATCCAGCACATCATGGATTAGAAGCGCCTGATTTTCGGTAAGTCCATAACCTCTTCCAAGCAAAGTTGATGATGCGTTTGAAATAATTTCACTCTTGTTTTGGCTTATCAGTTCAATAAAGTCATCCGATACGTGAAACTCACCGTTCCTGATCTTATCGACAATAGACTGGCCTTCGGGTCGCCTGAATGCTGCAATCCTGTCCCTTAATTCTCCGAAAGTATGCACGATTTCACAGTCTTCAGAAGAGTATGTTCGGTTGTTGTAAAGAAGCAGTGATCCGGAATATTTTATTTCCCGTCCACTGGAATGAAAATAATTGAATTTTGAAACATAGTTGTTAAGTTGATAGCAGGGATCAAGGCGCAGTTCCCCATCAGCCACGACAACCCTTTCGTCTATTCGTTCAATATTCTTCCATCCCTTTGCCTCAATTACCTGCGCAGCATCGGTATCCACTATGACATAGTCTGCCCTTTCAAGGTTGAATATCGGGAATTCAGCAAACGACGGGTAACCGCTTATTATATTGATTACCCCTTTTGTAAGCGTTTTCCAGACGCTAACCTGAGAGGCCCCCGGAATCTCGTTTAAATAATCCCTGTATGCGTCAATCAAATCTGCAACGGCTTTTTCATCACTTTCGTATTGGTTCAGGAGAAGAGGCAGAGACACGATAATGTTAAATTACCATTAGAATAATATGTTTTCGTGGTTTCCTAAAATCTTCCCTTTAACAGATATCCTTCATATATTCTGTGAAATCAGTCAATTTTACCCGAATAGTTGTGAAACAAGGTCTGCTTCACCACTGATCTTATACGGGATATCAAGAGATTCCTGCGGATACTCTTAACAAGCGGTGGACGTACCCTTACAGATCGTAACATTGTGCCATTGACGCAATATAACGGTTTTTCTCTCTACATAGGTATCAGATATGAAGTGAAACAAACAATGTATGAACAGGTGAATGTATTAGAAGAACTGACGAGCGATGATCCAAGTAAACTGTATGAGGTTGACTCCTCAGAAGAAGCAATGGAATGTAACTTATGCAAATCAAAAAAAGCTATTGATCACTGGAAAGTCCAGAATGGACAGGCCGGAATCTGATTAATGTATCAGGCTAACACTGTTCTGGAATTCTCGAATTTCAGGAGCTGCTGTTCAAGGAGTACATTCAATTTATGCATATTCAAGTCAAAAAGGGGGTAATTGCCGAAAAAATGGTGTTTCGATGCCTACAGAGCGGTTTCTATACCGAGTTTCCTTGCTGTTGAATTAAGTTCCTTATCCCCGGAGCAAAACAATGCACTCCCGGCTTCAATACAGGTTTCAAGCTGAATTGCATCCACAACGTAAACGTGATGTTCGATTACCGTCTTAACCGCTTTCCGGATTACCTGACTGCTTACGGGATAAATTTCGACAGAGGAGGATCTTTCAAGTGTACCCAGTTCGCTTAACATTGTCTGGAGTCGATCCATGGCGTCAATGCCCATCTTTCTGGAATATTTGTCAAAAACAACTGCCGCTTCGCCGATATTTATTTCGGATAGACAAACAACAGTCTGCCCCCTGTAAGCCTGACGGAAATAAGTGTCAGCTATTTCACTACCTTCTTCCTTAACATATCTTTTAACCAGTATGCTGGTATCAAGATAGACGCGAGACGCGTTCATTCCGTAGCTCCCTGACTTGTTTTTCTGAGTAAGCCTTGCCGGAGAGATCAGGCCTGCGTATCTCTACATTCTCCCCACTAATGTATCCGCATTCAAGATTGAGTTCCCTGCACAGGTCACCAAGGATCTCCATACTGGAAAGGGACCGAAGTGAGTTTTCGACGTAATCGCTAAGAGTCCTCCCTCTTTTTAACAGGGCCAGTTTTGCATTATCCACTACTGGTTTTTCTACCGATACGGTTATTTTGGTTTTAACCATACAGCCGTATATACGGTAAGATGTATTAAGTCTTTTCACCGGTGTGTTTCTGAGTCGAAAGCTGATTTGGTACTAGCGTCAGATATAATCGTAAATCTAATACGATGAATAAGGATAAAATGCAAATGTAAATATGCCCAAAAATTGGGCAGCCGGGATTTGATTAATATTTTAAGGGAATACTGCATAAATTGTCATATTGGTCTCAGATTGAACCTAATGTTAACACGGATTGCCTGAGGAGGAGCAAGAGATTTAGTCCTGTGAAGGGCCAAAGGGGTTATGTTTTATTCTGAAAAAGTAACCGGGATGTTGTAACGTTAGAGTTGCAATATGGAAATAGTATATAATTACAGTTATTACATATAGAGTTTTATATGAAATATGTATATCGCATGAATTATGGATAGACACATATTAAATCGCCTAAGGGAAAGAATGCTGGATAGAGGCCCAATACGCAATTTGCCTGAAAAGACGCTTCAGGAATCATTCATACTGAATACATGGGGAACCAATGCAATAGAAGGAAACACACTTACTCTGGATGAGGTAACCAGGGTGATTGAGAGCGGCATGACTGTGCCCAATCATACAGTAAGGGATCTGATGGAAACGGTACAGCATCGCGCAGCATTGGCTGAAGTGGTGAGTGGAAGAATACCTGAAGTCAACATGAAAAGTGCATTGAATCTGCACAGTATGATCTTTCATGGGATACTTTCGGACGCGGGACAATGGAGATTGGTAAATGTCAGGATATCGGGCTCAAGGTATTCCCCACCAAGGGTCGAAAAGATCGTCTCTCTGCTCCAGGAATGGGAGCAGCATTATGTGGCAATGGAAATGAAGCACGAAGACGTTTTTTCCCAAGCTGCTGAAATGCATTTTGTTTTTGAATCGATCCACCCCTTCTCCGATGGAAATGGAAGAGTTGGCAGGCTCTTGTTGAACATACACTTCCTTAATCACAACTGGCCACTCATTCATATTCTCCCCCAGGACAGGAACTCCTACCTGAATGCTCTTGAGTCTGCTCATCGAGATGGCATGCACAAACTGACAGAGTTCCTTGAAACGAATATGGCAAGCTCGCTCATTTTTGCGCTTGACATGGTTGGATCCGAGGAGGACAGGCTATTAACTCTTAACGAAGCAAAGAAAGCATCCGATACAGATTACTCGACAAAATATCTGGCACTTAGAATCACGCAGGGTGAGCTTCCGGGAATCAGATTAAACGGCAGGTGGAAGACAAGTCCAGTCGCAATAAGCCTTTATCGGGAAATAAAAGGCAGAGAGTGATATCCATATCTTAACCTCACTCACCGACAGTTATTTCAAGTTTTGAATGGTCGCACTAAGTTCAGAACTCAATCTATTTCATCAATGTACTTTGAGAGGGCTCTCCTGTAATCTGGCAATAGGCCCTGATTTCCCGAAATGATGAAACCTAGAGCAGCCTTGAGAGACTTCTTAAGTTCACCATGCCTGAACAGAGCAATACACAGGAACGTCAGGGCTGCGGGATCGCTAGTTTCTCTATACACTCTTCCCAGTATATCAACTGCACTTTCATTTTTGCCAGTAACACTCAGAGAACTTCCCAACTGAATTTCAGCCTGAGTTTTTATTTTTCCCGAAAGTCCCAGTCTTATAGCAATCTGATATAGAGTAATTGCCTCAGTCTCCTTCCCCATGAAATCCAAAGCGTTTGCATATTCAAACAGGTACACTGCATTTCCTTGGTATTCCTCAAAAACTTCTTGGAATTTAGCTAGCATCACTTCAGGGCTGTCCTGATGTTTCCAGGCTTCTCCTATAATCTTATTCAGGTGTTCTTCCATCTCAATTGGCATCAGAATAATAGATATTTAAGTATTTCCAACCTGATTTGTGACTTTATATCAGCAGATGCATGAGATTGGATAGTGTCTCAAATTTTGTGTAATATATGGAGTCAAAGTCACAGGGATAAACGAATCATGGTTGCACATGACATCGATGGAACTCTTTGAATGCACGGACGTGATCGAGGAAATGCTCCAGAAGTGGCACCCCTGAATTTACAAAACTTTCGAGACGCTATGATCACTTATGAAAAAAATATAATCAAATGCCTGATATAATCATCTAATTTCTCCAAAAAATACGAATGTAAATATGCTCAAAAAATAGAGCGGACGGGATTTGATTATTGTTTTAAGCGAATACTAAAGTTATATGTATAGCAGCTGAGCAGGTGTAAGAGTTTCCTGCCTGCAGGAGCTCCCTTTGTTGTTCACATTGGATTACATATTGTAATACTGAAACTTATAATATAGGTATTACATTATGTAGTATGAAGATGTATACCACAGTATCAGCAAAGATCTCAGAAGAAGAGAGGGAGGAATTAAGGAAACTTGGATTGAACCCAACAGCAATTATAAGAAAGGCGGTGCAGGAGGAAATCAGGAAAGCCAGAAGTAAAGATTTAATTGAGAAAATGAAAAAAGTGGCGCCCATAATCTCGAAATTAAAGTTGGATGAAATAGTATCAGACATCAGGGAGGACAGGGAAAGATGAATCTGCTGGACGCCTCTGCAATTTTTAACCTCTTTCAGAGTGGTAAGTACAGTGCGCTCATTGCCGGGGCAACGATCCCTCTTGCCAGGTATGAGATAGGCAACATTCTGTGGAAGAATCATAATATCAGAAATAGAATTTCAAAAAGAGAAGCAGCAGAATCCGGCACTGTTCTATTTGAATTGATTGATTCAATGGAACGGATTGTCCCATCACCAGCTTCTGCGTTGAGCCTGTCACTGGAGGTGGGCCTGACGTTCTACGATTCATCTTATCTCATATCTGCTATTGAATCAGGTTACGATCTTGTAACTGATGATTTGAAACTGCACAAGATTGCAAGCTCCAAGGTACCGACGCGGAAAAGCCTGGATCTGTGATGGGTTCATTGTCACGCATTATTCCTGCGAGATAATTATGTGTTAGGGCAATTATGGACCGGTCAGGATTTGATTAAAGTTTCAAACTAATGTATTGAATAATCTATAATGAAGCAATTTTTCCAGTCTTTTTGTGAAAATTTATATGATGTTTAAACATAAATATATGTTGTGTCAAAAACCATCACAATCAGAAATTCTGTATACGATGAGTTAAAGAGATTCAAGAAGGAGAATGAGAGTTTCAGCGATCTTCTGGACAGATTGATCAAATCACAGAGCAAGAAGGATCTCCTCAAGTCATTAAGGGGAAGCATTGAATTTGAAGATAAGGAGAAACTCCTTAAGGAGATCGAAAAGAAAAGGTGGGAGAAGAGAAATTGATTCTGCTGGACACAGACGTCATCATAGAAGTTCTAGATAAGAAATCAGACAAGGGGAAAGCACTAATGCCTAGGGTTATTGAAAGCGGGGAAGAATACTGTACAAATTCGGTGAATATGCACGAAGTGCTTTATTACATTGAAAAATATTCCAAAGACTCTCATTCAGTCCTGCAGATACCGACACTGGGATACAATAAGAATGACAGCGAACTATCGGCTGTTTTGGAGCTAAGCGCAGAAAGAAAAGGAAGATCAGTTCCAAGAACTGATGCAATTGTCGCGTCAATAGCAATAAACAATGGTTGCTCACTTTATACATTAGATGAACACTTTGAAGTTTTCACGGGCAATGGTCTCAAACTGTTCAGATAGGACAGAATGGTCCAGTTTATATTTGATTAAAGTTTTAAGGGAATACCTACAGCCACAGATTTTTAAAATCTTACCCTCTTAACAGGTGTATGACCACCCAAATCACAAAATAAGATGCCTTCAAAATTTGAGAAACCAGATGAAAGCCTAGGTTTTCTACTTTAGCAGACTATGAATCTCTGGCAGAGGAAAATGAGAGCAGCCTTAAGAGAATCGGGGCTGACCCATGTACAGTTTGTGCTCCTGGTCTCCACTGTATGGTTGAACGATCACGGCAGGGAAGCCACGCAGGTAATAATTGCGAGGTTTGCGCATGCTGATGTTATGATGACATCGCAAGTTTTGCGTTCTCTTGAAGAAAAGGACCTGGTTCTGCGGTTAAAAAACCCGGGTGACACTAGAGCTCATCTAATGTCTCCGGCGGAAAAAGGGAGAAAGCTGATTGGAAAAGCTATAAAAATCGTCGAGGATACTGATAGTGCATTCTTTGCCATATTGGACGATAATATGAGTGAACTCACCGAAATGCTTAGAAAACTGATTTCTTCTAACTGAATCTCAGGATCACCTAATAATCCCGCGAATAAACCGCCTTTGCCATTATTTCCAATGTGTGGTATACAATGCAGCCCTGGGTCGATTCACATCAGTCAGGGATTAATCCTCCAAACAAAAAACTGAAGTCACAGCTGCTAGGGATTCAAGCATAAGGTATGAAAGAGGTATTTTGATACTATTCACAAATTTATGAATATATGGAATGGACCGGTCGGGATTTAAGTATAGTCTCGAGGAGGTATTATTTGGACATCATGTCTTTAATAACTCTCTATTCTCAAACTTTCTATATCGTTAAAATGCTTAATATTACGCGTGATTAGAATCTCGTTTCTTCTTGAACAGATACCCGCAATCATGGAGTCTTCTGGATCGATTAACATTCCATTCTTTCTTTTTTGTGCAAAGATCTTTCCAGCCTCTATTGCAGAATCCTCATCAAAACTTATTATTGGTAGGCCTTTGAGTATTCGATTTATCTTATTTCTCTCCCGATCCTGTTTAATGCTAAGGGCCACACCAACGAATAATTCAAAAATTGAAATTGAGGTAACTGCTATAGTGTTACCATTTTTTTCAATTTCCTCCGCCTTCTTTATCGCCTCCTTATCAGATTTCATTATGTCTATAAGAAACGAAGTATCAGCTATCATTATCTATTTAACTCCGAGGTAATTTTATTTATTCTTTCTCTGGTTAACTTCCTGGAATCTCTAATATTCTTCTCTAAAGATCTTCCCTCATCTTCTTTTATGATGTCCTTTAAATCAAGCACATTTGTTCTATTTGTCAGTCTATAAATGAGTTCTGTAAAACTTTCGTTTTTTAACTTTAGCTCTGATAACCTTAAATAAGCTTCATCCGAAATAGATATGTTTTTGCTCCCCATCTCGTTCACACACATATATGTGTGTAAAAAATATAAACCTTCTTCCGTATCACAATTCAAGACATGCTGATTACTTCCAACTATCCCGAAACAGTCAGCACGTATTCATTGGTAGATACTATCAAAGTCAATGCGACCTGACATACCAGTCAATGGATCACCAAGTACCTCAATCTCCCCGTACAGTTTGGATAATCCAGTAAGGTATAGGTTCACATCTCTTTGTACCGTTTCTCTTTCTAAATTAATTGAAAAAGCAAATGAGCAAGATGTGGGTATAAGAACTGACGACCCTTACCTTATGATCCTTCTGCACTCTTCTTACGCATTCCGACGTTGGCGCAACCACCCGCGATATGATAAAATTTGTCAAAATTTAGATCAACCAGAAATATCCGTCCACAATGTTTCACAATTAGCTATTGCTGCATTCCTACAAGACTTGGGAAATGGTGTCGCTCTGGCTCCAGAAACCCAGAAAGTCAGGCGCTGTGATTTGTGGATATCCGGTGGTCCATCGAATTTGGTCTCACTGGAAGTAAAGTCACGCAATGAATTACGAACACTTAAATTTCGGCTTTCTCCGGACTATGCCACCAAAGCGATAAGGGCAACTCTCGATTCAGCTGGCATTCCGGGGTTAGGTGGTTTTGCACTTAGCTCTTAGGATATTGAAACCATTCTTAGGCAGGCCCGTTTAGAAATGCAGAAACTTGATGACCGGGATCTGAGGCCTTCCATGCCGAAGGTCTCGTAAGATTCCTTCCAGCGATAGAACATGGTTGGATCTGCCCCGTATTTCCTGCATGTCTCGACAACATGACCCTTATCCTTGATCTCGCTGATAAGGGCAAGTTTCTCTTCTGCCTTCCAGTGTTTCCGCTCAGACATTGTTTCCCCCAAACCCCCTTTCCATAATGGTTCTAATATATTTATAGAGATATAAGCAAATGTTGTCCAATCATTTAAGGGGCCAGTACAGTTATATACAATTCTCTTGTAATTGGACAAATCTTGACTAATAGAGTTGACTTTGGTTTCATCGCCAGAGAAAACCAGTGGACCGGTCGGGATTTGATTAAAGTTTTAAGCGAATACTATGGTTCTCATAAAACCAATGTAAATTCATTTTGTGGTGAAAACAGAGCATTTGTTACCTTCTATATGGTAGCTTACGGGGTCCTACAACTTCTGAGACCTCAACATATTGGGTTCTTTGGCTGGTGATAAAAGAAATGAGGTACGTCTCAATCACTCTCTCAAAAAAGAGGTAAGAACTACATAGTCTAACATAATATCACAAGACTTAGAAGAAGTTGTGTGAAATCTACGCCCCAATTCTTGAAGGAGTGATGTTGCTTTGGGTTGCACTTGCAATCCCCTTCCTTATATTCGTAATCGTGGATATACGTTCCACTCCAGAGAATCCAATCCTCAAACTGGGATTTGTCTTGGTAACAGCCGATACAGGGGTTATAGGAGCTTTCCTTTATGTGGTAGGGTGCAGAGAGCCTTTACCTGGTCTTCACGAACGCTACGTTTCTGCAAGGTGGAGACAGGTACTTGAGTCGACTATCCACTGCGTCGCAGGAGATGGCGTAGGCATTCTGGCAGGTGCCGTAATTAGTTCTGTAATACACTTTTCTCCATTTGTTGACGTGGCTATTGAATATTCCATGGGTTTCCTCTTTGGATGGGCGATATTCCAGTCATTGTTCATGCGTGACATGGCAGGTGGTTCTTACAGGCGTTCTTTAGCTTCGACTTTTATACCGGAACTGCTCTCCATGAATCTGCTGATGACCGCAATGATTCCCATTTCCACTATCTCCCTGGCAAACCTTCCTGGAGGTCATAACCCGTTAGGAGTGGTGTTCTGGTTTATATTTTCCATGGCTCTCTTGGGAGGATTAGGAATGGCTTACCCAATGAACTGGTGGCTGGTATCAAGGCATCTTAAGCACGGCATGATTACTGTCAGGCCTAAAACACACGATTCAGAAAGTATGATAAACAAACATACAGATATGCACCACCCGAAAGAATCTCTTCCTAGTAGGCGGATCATATCGATAATGGCATCCATATCAATTTTGGCGCTAGCCGCAGGAATAACGATTGCATGGTTTTTTGGCGGTCTGTAAATGTGTGTTCCAGTATAATAAAAGGTAAAATGTTTGTTTATTTAACCCATTTTTCACTGCGAAAGATGAGGCTGCGCCGACTTCGAATACAGGCGGAGGTCACTTCTTTTCCACTCATTTCTAATTTTTTTTCTAAGCATAAGGGAGTTTATCACCACAGATGATGAACTCATGCCCATTGCAAACGCAGCAAGTATTGGAAGAACAGAGAAGACAGACAGCCCGAGGAATGGGACCAGCACTCCGCCGGCAATTGGCATCAGAAGTGTGTTGTAGCCCACAGCCCATCCGATGTTCTGCTTTATCTTTGAAATTGTCTTGGTTCCTATAATCCTGGTCAGTATGAGCTGTCTCAGGTCGTTGTTGATGAGTATAATGTCACCGCTTTCCCTTGCTATATCCGTACCTGAACCCATTGCAATTCCAACGTCCGCTGTTTCAAGTGCCACAGTGTCATTGATCCCGTCTCCTGTAAACATGACGAAGTCTCCTTTCATCTGGTATTCCCTGATAATTTCTGATTTGTTCTCCGGAAGAACCTCCGCGTGGATATCATCGATTCCAAGGATGTCGGCGACCCGTTCGGCCTCAGATTTTGAATCCCCAGTTACCATGGCAGTCCTTATGCCAAGCTTTTTGAGCTCTTTGACGGTTTCAACTGCACTCTCCCGAACAGTGTATGCAAGCGTTATGTCGCCCATACTCACACCATCCATGTAAATGGATACCACTGATCCTCCTTTACGACTGGCTCTAGTTATTTTTACCTCCCTGCCATCAACAGTGCCCGATATCCCAATACCAGGTATCTCATTGACCTTCTGTGCCCCATCGATCGAAATTGAGGCTTTCTCGGCCTCCTTGATTATGGCCCTGGCTATGGGATGGTTGGAAGATCTCTCAACAGATGCTGCCATATGCAGCACTTCTTCTTTTGACCACTCTTTTTCTGGGAGGATGTCTGTAATGGCCGGATCTGGTTCCGTGAGTGTGCCAGTCTTGTCGAATACAGCCATATTGACCTTTGACAGCCTGTCCAGAGCACTGGTATTCTTTATAATTATACCATTCTCGGATGCGTAATTTGACGATATGAGTAATGTGATTGGCCCGGCAAGCCCAATGGCGCACGGGCAGGCTATGACTACAACTGAAACAAATGCCAGGACTGCAATTTCCAGGGGAAGGGCAAATCCCGTGTTGTTGAGGTAGAAATACCAGAAGAGACCCGAAGCCAGGGCTGCAGCAATCACCACAGGAACAAAAATTGCTGAGAATACGTCTGCAATTCTCTGTACTTTTGCCCTTCCTGAAATCGCCCTCTGGATCAGTTCATATATCTGGCTGACGGTGCTGTTCTTTCCCGTTCTTGTAACACTGATCTTAAGGACGCCATTGAGGTTGGAAGTGCCGGATGAAACCATATCGTCTTTCTTTTTCAATACCGGTTCCTGCTCTCCAGTGAGCATGGATTCATCCACTTCAGCTGAACCGTCTATGACCGTTCCATCAGCAGGAATGGATTCGCCAGGCCTAATGAGGATAGTACTCCCTTCCTTGAGCTCATCCGTTGGTGTGTCAACTTCCTTTCCATCTTCTGTGATCACGTGTGAAACATTTGGAATAAGCTCAAGAAGCTTACTGGCAGCCTTGTTGGCACGAACCTTTGTCAGGTTCTCAATGAAGTTGCCCGTGAGTATGAGTGTGATTATGAATGCAGACGCGTCAAAGTAGACGTCTGCGGCCGGTATCTTACCCGGGAAAAAAGTAACATAGCTGGAGAATATGAATGCAGTAAGTGTTCCCATTGAGATCAGGAGGTCCATGTTTCCGGATCTGCTCTTGATAGCATGATATGCTCCTTCGTAGAATCCATATCCAGAGTAAAACTGAACCGGAAGAGTCAGCATAAAGAGGGCAATATCCTTGTATGCCTGTCCAAGAAAAAGGCTTCCTGGAACCAGGTAGTTTATGATTATGATTGGTATCGCGAGACCCCATCCCACAGAAAGGCGCCTTTTCAGGCGGGTCGCTTCTTTTTCCGGTGAACTGTACTTCTGTTGGCAGGTTTTAGAACAAAAATAGTATGTTTGCCCGTCGACTACCGACGTCAGATCGGTATCCTCCGGTACAAACATTCCACATACGGGATCAGTTGGCATTTATATTCTCCTTACCTGCTGTATTTCAGGGGGTTCTTGTCGAATTCTGACTTGCAGTGGCTGCTGCAGAAGTAGAACGTTTTTCCCTGGAACTCACTCTTCAGGTCAGTGCTCTCCTTCACTTTCATTCCGCATATTACATCTGTTGCCATGGTTATGAATTGTGTTGCGATACATATATTATCTCTATCCATAATGTTAAAGTAGTTGAGTAAAATCATTACATTATGAGAAGAAATCTTTCTGAACTGGAACAGAGACTCATATTATTGCTCAAGAGAAATTCCAGGATGAGTATAGTGGAAATAGCAAGTGAACTGGGCACCAGCAGGCTTACAGCCAAGAAGGCCCTGGACTCCATAATATCAAGCGGAAGGATCAAGAAATTCACCATCTCCCTTGCAGATGAAGAAAAGGATATGGTTCTTGTATACACTGACAATTTAGAGAACATACCGGGGAATATTATCCTGGAGCGCTTCTCTCTCATAGACGGATCCTACATGGTGATCCTCTACTATGAGGACCTCATAAAGATAAAGAAGGCTAACATAAAAAGAGTTGAAATAGCAACCTCCAGAGAATTGTATGAAAACATGAACAGGGCAGAAAACCTCCACTGCGATTACTGCAGAAAAGAGATCAAAGATAATCCGATCTCAGTTGAAATAAGGGGAAAGACATATTACGTGTGCTGTCCGAACTGTGAGAGAGACCTTAAGAAAAGAGGAGAATTAAATATCGAGGAAAACTGACATTAGCATATACGAACCAAAACATGTTGAAAAGGGCATGGAAGGATTCTACTCAAATTGTTCTCATAGTGTTTAGAAAATTGGAGCGTTCTGGACAGTTTGGACAGTTATATTATAAATAACTGAGAAGAATTATAATTATCTATGAGTGGGAGAGGAGATTTCACTACCGGGAGGCATTCGACACCTGGTGCGGTTGATAATGACCCGTCGGTCAAGAATTCCAACACTCCAGAATTAATATCTGTTGGAAAGGGGAAAGTCGAATCGGGAAAAGGAGTAGTAAAGGCTGCAGAAGGAAAATTTCTTGTCCTGGATTTGATTGAGGAAAAGGGCCCGTGTCCCGATAATATGTGCCAATTGGAAGCTAAAATCAGTGCAGGAATTCTTGACAGCATCAATGACCCATCCTCATATGAAATAATTAAAACTGAGAAGTTCACTTTTGCCATCAGCAAAGCTGTGTGGCGAGCCATAGATAAGGGCAGGCAAGACATTTCCATCAGGAAAGGACGATTTGGCAGTCTGATGGTGAAAGGATTCTCACTAACCTATTGATAGCTCTTATCATCATGTATGTTTTTAGTTACCATAAATTACAAATTGAATAGGGTATTGTTTTATCTCTTCACAAGATTTCGTAAGTATGTCTTGCGGATGTATGAAGAATACAGGAAATGAAATGGGAAAGCACCATATGCAAAGCCACGGCAGTGAGGAAAACCCCACAGTGAATGAAACTAAGACTGCAATTGGCATATTGAACGAGAGATATGCAAGGGGAGAAATCGAGAAGGAAGAATATTTAAGCATGAAGAATGAGATTTTATCCAGGTGAAGAAATGGCAACTGAATACAGAGTTAAATCAGAACGTTCCTTCGACGAGGTGTGCGATAAGATAAGAGAGGTAGTGCCTCTAAATGGTTTCTCAATATTATCTGAGATCAGGACAAGTGACATACTGAGGTCAAAGGGGTTTGAATATCCAAATCTTAGAACGTTTGATATTTGTAATGCCAAATATGCACATGAGGCTCTTTCCTTCGACAATAGGGTTGAGACACTCATTCCATGCCATCTAATAGCAAAATCAGTGGAAGGCGGAACAGAAATATCTGCTCAACTGCCTGCAGAAATTTTCCGCACTCTTCAAACAGACAAGACGGGAAAGAATTCTGCCTTTCTGGATGAGGTTGAGACTAAACTCAAAACCGTTGTAGACTCATTTATATAATCGTTGAATAGGCTATAGAGTTAAGCAGGAAAGACTGCTTCTGGAGCACCAGTCTTTTAGTGCAGGGATTGGTTATCATATGGTCTGAAATGCTTTCGCGAGAGAATTTCTATGTGTGACTTTATTCAGATGAGGCAGTAAACCATCAGGATGGTTTTATTGTCATTTATGGTAATTGATATCCTTTGAGTTGTTTTTTATAATGTACTCAAGACACTCATTTATTTTCCTGGACATTGCAGCAATTTGCCATAAAGTGATGGAGTTTACCTTACTTCTTAGTGAGAAAAGTTAGGTAGGCAGTATTGCTACCGCCAGATTAATTAATGTTCTACGACAATTTTTCCGTACATCCCGTTTTCGGCATGCCCAGGATAGGTACACAGATACCAGTAAGTTCCGGTCTGTGAAAAACTATAGCTGACATTGTAGTAATAGAAGTGCCCAGAATTTGTTGGTGACAGAAAACTCATAGACGTCATAGAGTTATATCCTCCTGAGCCCATGGAGCCCATGCCACTCATGTACGAATATGGCGGTCCTTGGCTGCTCAACACAAAATTGTGTTCAGAATCAGTATCGATATTTACCACCGTGAAATGAACAGTCACTCCTTCTTTGATTACTATTGTTGGGTTGTACAAACCCTGTATCTCGAAGCTGTACATGCTCGGCGCGTTCATGGGGCCTGCCATAACAAGCAAAGTGGTGGAATTGTTTACATAAATAGTTGAATTCGCCTGTGAAACATAAACTCCCGGCCCTGTTACATTCAAACTTTCGAGCTGGGACTGCGTCAGGTACTGGGAACTGCTGGATGTATTATATCCACCGTAGTAATAGAAAGCTGAAAATACAAGCACGGCGGTAAGGAAAGCAACTCCCACAATTCCTATGGTTTTATATTTATTCATAGAAAATTTCATCTCCTTATGGTTTCAATCATCTGACGGTATTCTGCCTCAGATATTTCTCCCTTTGCGAATCTTTCTTTCGCAATCTCCTCTGCCCTTGCTGTCTGCTCAACAGGTCGGTACGGTTCCGTGGTTCGAACGGCTTCAAATATGAAATAAATAAACACCAACACCAAGATTACCGATATCACACCAATGATCGGCATTATTATTCCCATACCATAGAAACCTCCCATCATTCCGTACGGCCCATATGCTCCATTATAGTATCGGCCTCCGAACAATATGGAAGTTGTTATCGCCACAGCAGCAACCACTGCAACAAGCCCTACAAGGACCCATATCAGATTTTCAATTCTCCTTTCCATAATGCAATAAATCCTGAAAAAATACTTAATTGTTATCTGAAACATGTTTCATGAAACTATTTGAAATTGGTTTCAGTGAGGATTATTTCGTTTGTGACTCCCTTTCCCATCCTCACAACCACCCCTTTGTTCTCTAAGGATGTAAGCGTTCTGGATATTGATGCCTTTGATGCATCTATTGTGGTCGCTATCTTGCTTTGAAGCATTTTATTTCCATTGGTCTTTATAAGTTCTATGACTTCAAGCTCTAAGTTTGTAAAGTATTCCGAGTTCACTCTAGTCATTGAAGTAGTGTCACCAGATGGGCGCATCTCATCTGACCTTGATAAGATAATAGTTCGGAATTCTCCATTTTTAGGTCGTAATATGGGATAAAGCGTCATCAACCCTTTAACGGAAAGTGCAGAAATTGCAAGTTAACTATTATAATCCCTGTAAAAAGGTAGAAAAAATTTTCAGTCACCCTGCCATCAAGGTAAACAACAACCACAAAAAATGTTATCGAGATGACTATGATAAGGAGAGAGAGCAACAGGGAGATACCGTAGAATATAAGCCGTCTTATACCCTGTGGTCCTCCGGACGCTGGGAATGCAGAATCTGTGCTCCTTCTCATCGATCGATATACTCTATGATTTATTGGACATAAACTGTCCCTGTCATCCAGCCAGCAGTGGACATTGCACCTCCCCATCCTGATGAACCTGTGCCACAAGCAGCCTCGCATTGCCAGGTCATGCTTCCGGTGCTGTTAAGATAAAATGATGCGATTTCAGTGTATCCCGCCATGACAGGAATGTTAACAATGGTGCTTGATCCTTGTAAGATGGTAAAAGTATGCAATACTTTTGATGCAGGGAATGATGTCATATTAGTTGACCAGGACTCTGAAGTATTGCTTCCCATAGCGGTAGTGCCGTTTATTGCAAGGACCTTGTCATTCAGTATTCCACTGGCTGTCAAATACTGCGATGGTACAGAGGCATTACCCATATCATACGATGTGATGGTGACAGTTATCTTGGTGTGTGTAGGCAGCGTAATATTAGAAGTGGACTGAAGAGAACCATTCACAACCTCATAGTACCTGGGTTGAGCTCCAACTGAACTGTTGTAATTTGCGTCCATGACTTCTATCAAATCAAGGTGATATGCGCCAATCATCTGCTGATTACTACTATGGCTACTGATAACAGCGACCTGATGGTCATAAGCAACACCAATCCCAACTCCTCCTATAATCACTATCGCGGAAACAATGGCGTAGAAAACCTTTTCCTGCATAATGAAAGAATGGTTGAGAAATCTTAAAAGTTCCCTTATCACAATGCAAAGGAATTGCATCATGACTGTTCATAATGTATAATAAACGATCAGGAAAGATTATTGTGTACTTTTCAGCACCAGAATCCTGATGGGAAAAATCAGGATTGCGAGGTTCATCGCGTTGAAACTCCCATTACTTGTTGTGTTTAAGGTGTGGTTTTTATCGTCTTCCTCAGGGTTTGGAAAGAAAAAAATGGACCGGTCGGGATTTGAACCCGAGACCTCCTGCTTGCGAAGCAGGCGATCTACCGCTGATCTACCGGCCCTATCGATTTAATATTCGCACAATCTGATTATGGACTGAACTGGTAATTTCTGATTCTTATTCAATACTTATGCTCTGAACCCACATACCTGTCACATTTAGATAATACGCTTTGGAAGGTGTAAGCTTCATCTCATCGATAGAAGCATTGATACGCTGATCTGCAATGAAAGGAGGCAGATGACATCAGACCGGTTAGCGGAACCACTTGGCGACATCACTCCGAGGGAGTACCAGGTGAGCATTGCAAGGCAGTGTCTTCAGAAGAACACGATGGTTGTTCTGCCGACCGGCCTCGGGAAAACGGTGATAGCCGCGCTTGCGATCAGGGAGATACTCGACAGAGGTGGAAGGGCGCTGTTTCTGGCTCCCACCAAACCACTGGTGAGCCAGCATGGCCGGACCCTGAAAAACTTGCTCGGAATGCCGGACAGAGTGGGCCTTCTCACCGGCGAGACCGGGCAATCCAGAAGAGAGGGAATTCTCTCCAGCAGCGTTGTTGTGTCCACGCCACAGACCATAGAGAACCTTGTGGATTCCGGGAAGATCGATCTGTCCGCATATGGAATACTGGTGTTCGACGAGGTTCACAGGGCATCCGGAAATTACGCTTACGTGAAGATAGCCAAAGCCTATCTCGCGAGTTCTGCAGGGCTTATCCTGGGCATGACCGCAAGTCCCGGCGGTGACCGATCGAAACTCAATGTCCTGATGAAGATCATGGGATTCCAGAATGCCGTCATAAAGTCGGAGGACGATCCCGACGTCAGGAAATACGTACAGGAAACACGAACGGAGATCGTGAGGATCAAGAGGCCGCCGGAGGTTGACGAGATTCTGGCAATAGCGAGGAAAATCCTTTCAGAAATATCAGCAAAGCTCCAGAAGTCCGATGAATTCAGCGGAGTCCGCCTCACGAGGAAGGAGGTTGCGTCCGCCATCAGCGATCTTTCGGGCAGGGCAAGGAGCGGGGAACCGGAACTGTTCAACCTCATTCCCGTGGCTACTTCATACATAAGGTTCGATTACGCTGTGGAATACCTTGAAAGCCAGGGGGTGGAGATTTTCCAGGAGTACCTGCTGCAGATAATCAACAGTGAGGACAAATCAATGCAGCGCACCGCAAGGATACTCAGGTCATTCCCCGAATTCGAGAGCATGATGAGGATGACTGCTGATTTCATGGAGCACGGCGACAACCCCAAGATGATGTACGTCAAACGGTTATGCGAGGACAGGCTCACGAGCAACCCCGGCGGAAAGATTCTTGTGTTCACGCACTTCCGGAAGACGTCGGAAATACTCACCGAGTATCTCTCAAGGAATTCCCCCGGACTGAAGGTTGCAAGGTTTGTCGGCCAGGGGACGAAGGGCGAGGACAGGGGCATGAACCAGAAGACCCAGGAATCCGTGCTCGATGACTTCCGGAACGGGAAGTACAGGGTTCTGGTTGCCACAAGCGTCGCCGAGGAGGGCCTCGACATACCTTCCACGGATCTTGTCATATTCTATGAGCCAATACCATCGGACATAAGATCGATCCAGAGGCGCGGAAGGACGGGCAGGAACAGGGCAGGGGAGGTCGTGATACTGACCTACGAGGGAAGCAGGGACATCGGGTATCTCCTGTCAAGCATGAACAAGGAATCAAGGATGAGGAAGAACCTCTACTCTCTTTCGAGGGAAAATGAATCTTCTCCCGTATCACGGAAAAAGGATTTCGACCTCTACGACTTCAGCTGATCTCGCTTCCGGCGTTGACAAGCCTTGCGACGAGTGCATCAAGCTGTATCTTTTCGTTTGCACCCTCAACAAGTCTGAATTCCGTCTCAGCCAGTGCAATTATGACCGCGATCTTCCTCCTCGGATCGGTCTGTGATCTCCTTATGGCGGAGTGCATGCCCCTGACGATGTCTATACCCGAAAGCCCCTTCTGCATCATCAGGTCGTCCACCATGCCCATGGCCTGGTTGAAGTCCTGCTGCTCCACCGAGAATGCGAGAATCCTCTCAAATTCCTTCGACGATGCCATGCCGGCGATGTCGTAGATCTTCATGGCTGATATGTCCCCGGAGAAGTGGGCGGCCTGCAGGATGTTTATGGCATTCCTCATGTCCCCGCCGGAGACGTCCGCAATGGCGTCCGCGGATTCCTCAGAGAGCTCGAAACCCTCGCTTTTTGCGATGTCGAACATCTTCCTCCTGAGTTCTGCCTCGCTCAGCGGCCGGAATCTCAGGATCACGCATCTTGACTGAATGGGAGGAATGATCTGTGATGAATAGTTGCAGGAAAATATGAACCTGGTCGTCGAGGAATAAATCTCCATGGTTCTCCTGAGCGCAGCCTGCGCCTCCGATGTGAGCTGGTCCGCCTCGTCCAGGAATATGATCTTGAAGCCTCTTGGATTGGAGGGCATTATCCTTGCGTAGTCCTTCACGCTCACCATGCCCTCGTACTTGTCGTCCCGGTCCTCATGGCCCCTTATGACGTTTATCCCCCTGTTGTTGGAGGCATTGAGCTCGAGAAAATTCTCCTTCCAGGTCTCGCCGAAAAGCTCCATGGCGACGGCCATTGCGGATGCGGTCTTGCCCGTGCCTGCCGGTCCGGAGAATATGATATGCGGCAGCTGCCCGGACTGCACGAAAGCCTTGAGCTTCCTGACTGCATCATCCTGCCCGTAAATCCCGGAAAGATCCTTCGGCCTGTACTTCTCGATCCATACCTCGTTCATGATTCTCACAGATGGGTGATTCAGCATGGCATCGCCTTTATAAGAAATTTGGTCTGTCCACCCGGCAGTCTCATTCCATATCACCGGAAAGGCGACTGAATGGTTTATCTAATACAATTTGATCTGGTATCGATCCAGTTGGCATTCAGAACCTTATCAGCGGACAGGAGCAGCATGAGGGACGATGTGCTGAGCCTCGTCTACATAATGATGGCGGTCATCGGGGGCTGGGTGAATGCCCAGGGACAGTGGGTCAAGGACTTCTCCTACAGCAAGGTGGTGAACCTTCCGCTCTTCTCCTGGACATTCACCGCCTCCGGTGTCTCGTGGTACAGCGTGGGGTTGTTCGATGACATCCTGGGCACGGTTATGATCATAACAGGCCTCATAATGTTCAGGAGGCATTCGCAGATCGATCTCCGCATTGTGAGGAATTTTCTCTTTTTCATACCGTTCCTTGCCGCATATTTTGTCATGGATTTTGCGAACGTTTACCTGTTTCTGTCCTACTATTATGGAAGCCTGTCCATAACGCTCTACGGTGAGATATGGAACACTGTGCTCTATTTCGGCATGCTGCCCATGCTGATCCTGTCATGCATAATCATACTGTCAGCGGACAGATCCTCAATGGCCCGATCTGGGAACGTTTAATAAACGAATCCATAATCATAGATCATGGGAATGGGAAGTGCATCGATTGTGGTCCTTGCCTCAGGGGAGGGCACCAACCTCCAGGCCATAATGGACGCCATCGCAAGGGGCGAACTGGACTGCACAGTCTCTCTGGTCGTATCCGACGTGAGGGATGCCAGGGCACTTGAACGGGCCAGGAATTCCGGGATAACCGCCGTACACTTCCCGAGGGAGAAGAGGACCCAGGACGAGTATTCCGATGCTCTCAGGGATCTCATAATGTCGTATCCGCACGATTTCATAGTGCTTGCCGGGTTCCTCAAGATTCTTTCCGGAAGTTTCATCCGGGCATTCCCGAACAGGATAATAAACATCCATCCGTCGCTGCTGCCATGCTTCGGAGGAAAGGGCTTCTATGGCGAGAAGGTCCATAAGTCGGTGATAGAGAGCGGCGCCAGGATATCCGGATGCACAGTCCACTTTGTAACGGAGGACGTTGACCTCGGGCCCATAATAGACCAGGAATCTGTGCCGGTGCTTGACAGAGACACGCCGGAACAGCTTGCCATGAGGATACATCCCGTTGAACACCAACTGCTGGTGAGATCCATCCGGCTGCTTGTGAGCGGAAGATATGAAATAATTGGAAAAAGAGTGGTAAGGACCTGATTGAAAGGAAAATAAATTTTGGAAAAGGTTTCAGGGAACGAGTTCACTCATCAAGCGCGAACTTGTATCCGTACATGATGACTCCGCTCTTCCCGTCCTCCCTTATTCTGCGGAAGACAGCGCGGACCCTCTTTCCCATCTTAACCTCGTCCGGATCACAGTCCACGATCTGCCCGGTGAGCGATGGTCCCTCGTCGAGCTTTATTATTGCCATGACGTAGGGCCGCTGCCTCGAGAAGGTAGGCGGTGCATCATGCACCACTGTGAACGATACAATCTCGCCAAGGCCCGAAAGATCGGTCTCCTTTATCTTGCCGATGGACTCGCGATGGCATTTCGGGCATATGTCCCTGGGCGGGAAATAAACCGTGCCGCAGTTGTTGCATTTGTGACCGATGAGCCTGTACCTGTGATCCGCCTCTCTCCATATGCTTGATAGTTCTCCCATTTAATCGCCTCCCACGATGTGAACGATGGATGTCGAACCTGAGCCCGCCATGTTGTGGAGCATGGCATGCTCCGGATCCTTTATCTGTCTCTCCCCCGCCTTGCCCCTGAACTGCAGGTATGCCTCCACGAACTGGCCGACGCCGGTTGCGCCCATGGGGTTTCCCTTCGCCTTGAGCCCGCCCGAAGGATTCACCGGAATTCTTCCCCTGAGTGAAATTTCATCCGGAACGAGATCCTTCGCGCTTCCCTTCTTTGCAAATCCAAGGTCCTCAAGCGCCAGGAGGCCGTATATGCTGTATGAATCGTTCAGTTCAACAAAGGATATGTCGTCATTCCTGACCTTCGCCTGATCAAGTGCCTTCCTAGCAGCTATTGCCGTGGAATCCAGCCTGTAGAGCGATGCCCTGCTGTGAAGTGCAAGATAATCCTGCGCAATTCCCGATCCCTGAATCCTGACGCCCTCCATCCCGTTCTTCTTCATGTACCTGTCCGATGCCAGGACAAGTGCTGAAGCGCCGTCGCTTATGGGGCTGCAGTCCATGATGTTCAGCGGGTCTGCAACCATGGTTGAGTTCATGGCGGCATCAAGCGTCAGCTTGTTCCTGTAATGCGCAGACGGATTCTTGGATGCGTTCTCATGATCATTGACAGAAATCATGGCGAGAGTCTCCTTGTCCACATGGAAATCAGCCATGTACTTTCTTGCCGACATTGCGGCGAGTGCAGCGGGTGTTGCACCGAAGAAAGCCTCCCATTCCCTGTCCAGCGTTGTGCTCATCATGTCCAGCATCTCCGATCCGTATATGTCGGTCATCTTCTCGACCCCGCCGACCATGGCCACGTCGTACTCGCCGGATCTTATTGCAAGATAAGCCTCCCTGACAGCTGCCGCTCCGGATGCAGATGATGCCTCCACCCTCACGGCGGGGATGTTGTTGCTTGCCAGCCCCGAGAAGTCTGCTATGAGCGATCCGATGTCGTTCTGCCCGTTCACGGTTCCGGAAAGGCTGCTGCTGCCGTAGAGAATCTGTATGTCCCTTGAATAGATCCCCGCATTCTCAACTGCTTTCAGACCAGCCTCGACAGCGATCTCCCTCAGTGACCTGTCCCATAGCTCGCCATACTTTGTCTCTCCCGATCCAACAATGTAAACTTCACTCAATGTTCTCACCGAAAACCAGTTTTTTCTTGTATTTGGCGTAGATTGCGTAATCCACCCACCTGACTTTGCTCATCATCTTCCTCACGGTCGGAGCCGAACTCCTGTCCATCTCCTCTATGGCATCCGTGACGGTTATGTCGAACGCGTCCGATCCCGCGCCGGATCCGAATGACACGGCAAGAATCCTGTCACCGGATTTTGCCACGTCAAGTATCGCCGACAATCCGGTCATCATCGATGCGGAATAGGTGTTGCCTATGTACGGGGTCACAAGGCCCTCCTTGTATTGCGATTCCTTGAAGCCGAGCATCTTTGCTGCCCTGGTCGGGAATTTCCCGTTGGGCTGGTGAAACACGGCATAGTCGTAATCCTCCGGCTTTGTCTTCATTCTCTCCATCATCCTGCTGGATGCGCCGATCACATGCTTGAAGTATGCAGGCTCTCCGGTGAATCTTTCGCCGTGTGTTGGATAGGGCTGCCCCTCCCTCCTCCAGAAATCAGGAGTGTCGGAAGTGACGGAAAGTGTGTCGTTGATCTCCGCCACCGGGTGATCATTTCCGACGATTATTGCGGTGCCTCCCGCTGAGGCGGAATATTCCAGTGCATCTCCGGGAGCTCCCTGGGACGTGTCGGAACCGATTGCAAGGCCGTACTTGATCAGGCCGGAGTCAACCATGGCCTTTACGTTCTGCACGCCGGCTGTGCCTGCCTTGCATGCGAATTCGTAATCAGCGGCAAAGAGCTCGAAACTTGCTCCGATCGCCGACCCGACTATGGTTGCAGTGGGCTTGACCGCATAGGGATGGGATTCGGAACCGACGTAAATCGCGCCGATATCCCTGGGATTGATCTTTCTCCACCTGATGGCATTTCTTGCAGCCTCGACAGAAATTGTGGCCACGTCCTCATCGGGTGCAGGAACAGACTTGCTCTGGATTCCTATCCCGTTCTTTATATTCTCAGGATCCTCCCCCCATACCCTTGCTATCTCCTCGGATTTGATCCTGAAGGTGGGTATGTAGGAGCCATAACTCATTATGCCAGACATATAATACCAGACAGAATAGGGCTACGATATATATAAAAATTAACGATTATCGGTTCGTCACTTGACGTATAAATATCCTCATGTTTTTGGAATGAGCCCTGATACAGCAAGGTCATGAATGCATTCAGCTTCCTGCCGTTCAGTTCATCCCTTGATTCAACTCCTGTCAGTCTGATTGCGGATCGTACCTCCCGGCTGAAAAACATCTCAATAATATTGTTGAAAAAAGTGATAACCATGTGGCTTTTTTGGAAAGTCCTCACCCGCCATTTGTTGTGCCTTCATTCAGTATCTACAGGTTAGCATGCCAGTTCAATTGGATTTTTCCCAAAGGGTTCAATCGTGTTTACCCCTGACCAGCTCATGAAACCGGATATGTTCCCTGAAAATGTATCGAGTTAGGGACGGAGGCTGGGCGGGCTGATCATGTTTGTGGAGACAGATAAACTGCTGAGAGAAGATCTGTGCGAATTTGGCTTCGCTGCACAGGTGATGCATACTGGTAAGATTCAGCAGTGTTCAAACTGGTAGATTTAATGTGTACAGTGGTGATGAACAAGCCGCCTTTGCACACAATTTTCCCTTAAAATGATACATCAAAGGATATGTACGGTTAACACACATGACCATATGTGTGCACTCAAAGACTGAATTTAACCTTACCTGATGATGTTTCAGAAATTCTCAAAACTAAAAAGAATAAATCGAAGTTC
>JAJYEP010000040.1 GCA_021785735.1 Thermoplasmata archaeon
TGAATGCATGATGATCCTATTGTTATATTTTATTATGTCACAACGTTTTTCAATTACCAACGCTCATCAAAATCATCCAGTTTTGCCCTCTTCTTCGGGGGTTTCACAATATCAAGATGACATTCTCATTACCACTACCACATAATCAGAGAAATTCTTAATGAGCGGAAGTCTGGACATAAACCCGTCAAGCGCATACAGGCCAGGCACATGATCCAGCAGCTTCAGAGCCCTTGTCATATGGTATGGCGGCAATATAAGGCAGATTCCGAGTCTTTCAATCTCCACCAGCCCTTTTATTTTCCTCATTTCGGAGGCATCTTTTGGGAAAGTTACAGTGCTGAATCTGCTGTGATCCGGGTATACCTTTCCGTCAGTCTTTTGCCTCAGGTAAGCAAATTTCCCTTTAAGGAGCGAGAGCAGCAAATCAAGCATTCCATGCCTGTTCCAGAAGCAGCCTATGAATATTCCGGATTGCTTGAGGTTACCCGTTACACTCGCAGTGATGTTCCCTATGTTTTCAAGATCAATATATCCGAAAGATGAAAAGACAATGTCATACTTTCTCTCCGTTTCCACAATTCCCGAGGATACCTTGAGATATTCCACTCTTTCCTGCAGCCCCAGTTCATAAGAAGCTCTTCTTGCTTCCGAGATCATGGAATCGGAAAGCTCTGCACATGTGATCGTAACATCGTCCGGCAGACCAGCAAGTTCCCTAAGGGTCCCGCATCCAATGTCAAGTATCGCTGATCCGGGTTTGCAGTAATGCCTTAGTATCTCAGAGGTGCGGAATCTCATGTACCTTTCCACGGGATTAGTGGTTATTCTTAGATCATATTCGGAGGCGGCCTGATCAAATTCATTCTCAAGAATTCTGTATATTCCTTTTCCGTTAGTAGTGTCAATTTCCAGCATTAATGCGTCCGTTTCCCGACCAAAATATTTCTCAAAATGTGCATCTCCGTATTTTGCCCTGAAATGACCTTCTACCAGATCTAAATTCTGGACTGTGGCTGAATATTCCCTTCCGTCAAGCTCGAGGAAGCCGCAGTTAAGTATCCTTCGCTTTAGATCTCCCGTCGGGATAATGGCCACTCGGTCATCAACCTTTACGAAATTCACCTCATGGCACGTTCTGTATGGTTCCGGAAGACAGATACTGATTGCAAAATCATCTCTTTTCAAATACATACAGTACCTCGTCCCCCAGAGAGGAGAGAATTGGAATTCTCGAGATCAGCCTTTCCGTTGCCGTAATGACTCTTCTGAGGAGATTTGATTTGAATCTGTCAGCAAGATATGGCGGAACTAAAATTCCAAGTCCAAGCTTCCTTCTCAATACAAAGTTTGAAAAAAACCTGCTAATTTCCACGGGGGAGTAATAGAAAGACTCAATGGTGTTACCGACCACCTGGACAGGAGTTGTTCTTGCCCTTCTCCTTCTCAACGGTTCGTGCCTGCCCAGCACAGAATAAAGGAGAAATTCACCAAGGCACAACCTGTTTCTCAGTGAAATGATTATGATTCCGCCCTCAGGCAGTATCTTTTCCATGGAACGCACAAACAGATCAAGATGAGGCTCGGTGTTCAGGGCACCGTTAAGTGAATAAACGAGATCAAAGATCATGTTCAATTCACCAACCCTGTAAGCTGGAAGTTTCCTGGCACTGAACATGTCTGAAATGCCTGCTATTCTCATCTTTTCTGCGGAGTATTCAACCATGCCCATCGCAGCATCAATGCAGGTCAAATGCTTTTGCGTGGACCGGATGAATCTGGAGGCTTCCTCGCCAGTGCCACACCCCACCTCAAGTATGCGGTCCCTGTCTCTGGAAAACTCTAGTAGCGCTGCGAGTTCCATCTCCCTGATGTTGACATTGATGAAGTTGGACAGGATCTTTTTATCGTAAACGGATGATGCAGAGGAAAACACCCTGTCGATAGTTGAATAATATTCGTCCACTGAGGAATGAATAAATCCAAAGATAAAGCATTATTGTTTGATAAAAGTTTTAATCAGAAAGATCGTTGATCCAGAGGATTGTAACATATAAATTTTATGAAAGCATCGGGTCGAAAAGAAGTATTCAGATGAAGAATCCCCATTTGATTGCACTGAGATCGTTTGTGGTTGCAGCCGGAGCAACAGCCGCCGCCTCCTTTGTGGGTGTTTATGGTGTTCTCCTGGGAGCCACACCATCTGAGATGGGTTTTCTTCAGTCGACTTCAAACTCGCTTTCCAATGCCGGTCAGATACTATGGGGCAGAATAAGCGACAGATTCGGAACAAGACTCCCTTTTCTCATAATGGGAAGTCTCTCCCTGATGGCGCTCTGGTTCATGATGCCGTTCGTGAGGGATCCTGTCAATCTAATCATACTGTATTCCCTGATCTCACTGTTTTCGGCGATGATAACGGTGAACTGGTATGCGTTCATAGCGGACAACGTAAACGAGGTCGCAAGGGGAAAGTTCCTGTCCACTATCAACAATCTTTCTTCGATCGGGACCATAATTTCAATCGCCGCCATGTCTCTGTTCTTCACGGCAGACAATGTGAAGGATCTTGCGATCCCGTTCTTTGCCGCTGCCACTTCTTATCTTATCAGCGCAATCCTTCTCAGAACAGGAAATGAAAAGAGGGTGTACAGGAAACAGTCAAACACGTTCGTGACAAGTTTCAGGGAAATGCGCAGGGACAGGAAGTTCTATTCATATTTCGTTGCAACAACAACGCAGGGATATTTCTGGTCCATGGCGTGGCCCCTCTTTCCGATAACCATAATCTCGGTCATGGGATTTTCAGTCCAGATCGTCGCCTATCTGACGATAGCATCGCTCTCCGTTACCATAGCATCCCAGTACTTCTTCGGGAGGTTTGTTGACAGGGTGAACAGGGTGCCGCTAATCTTCTTCAACAGAGTGATGCTCTGCGCAATACCACTTATGTACGCATTTTTCGTGAATCTGGGGCAGTTTTTTATACTTGAGGTCTACAGCGGCTTTGTGGGCGCAATACAGTCGGTTGTCATGACATCATATCTCCTTGATATCGCCCCTTCAGGCAAGAGGGCAGAATACATATCAGTACTGAATGGCGCAAACGGGATTGTATATTTCCTTGGTGCCATAAGCGGGGGATTCATGCTTCAATACCTTGTGGCACTGTATCCGCTGAGATACGCACTGATGCTTGGCTACCTTGTCGTGTTTGCAGGCAGGTTTCTGTCATCATTCCTGTTCCTGAGGCTGCAGGAGACTGGTGGAAACAATAGGAGAGATCTGGCGTTATTCTCCATACTTCTCAGATGGAGGCATCCCGGCTCACCTTCAGGCGGGAATCTGGGGCCGAAGTGATCACAGTTCTTCGGGACTCAGCGTTATCATATAATCAAAATCGGTATAGGCAGGTTGCAGTTAACCGCATAAGAATTATTATAAGTGGACCTCATATCCCTCCTACCATCCAGATAAAGATACATTAGATTGAGAGGAAGAATAACATGGCGAAGGCAGTGGCAGTAATCGGAGATCCGCAGAGCAAGAAATCGTTCAAGAGAGAAATTGTTCCGGAGAGCCTCAGTGCTCTTTATGGCAGGAAGATTGGTGATGAAGTAGACGGCATCTTTTTTGGCCTGCCCGGATACAGAATGAAAATAACCGGAGGAAGCACCATCGACGGGTTTCCCATGAAGAAGGATCTTCCCATCGCAGGAAAGAAGATGATTCTTGTCACATATTCCAAGGGCGAAAGAGCCAAGAAAGGAGTCAGAAAAAGAATAACATACCGTGGATCAATAATCGGTTCCGACACTTCGCAGATCAATCTCAAGGTTACACAATTCGGTCCTGCTCCGCTTGAGGAAGAGCAGAAGGAAAACCAGTAATGGCTCCGCAACCCGTAATAAACATCGGAATGGTAGGCCATGTGGATCATGGCAAGAGCACCCTCACCAATGCTCTGACCGGGATAAAAACCGACGTGCATTCTGAGGAGATTAAGCGTGGAATTTCCATAAAACTGGGTTATGCAGATACTCCTGTATACGAGTGCACCGGCGACGACGGTGAGGTTTTCTTTTCAAGGGAAAAGCGATCTGAAGACTGCAGGTTCAGAAGAGTGATATCTTTCGTGGATGCGCCGGGCCACGAAACACTGATGGCTACGATGCTGGCGGGATCATCCATAATGAACGGTGCCCTCCTCGTGATTGCAGCCAACGAAAAGTGCCCGCAGCCGCAGACCAGGGAACATCTCACTGCACTGGAGATTATGGGCATCAAGAATATAATAGTGGTTCAGAACAAGATTGACATCGTTACCAGGGAAGAGGCGGTTAAGAGTTACAATGAGATAAAGAATTTCCTCAGGGGGAGCATAGCAGAGGATGCCCTGATTATACCTGTCAGTGCCTATCACAATATCAACATCGACAAGCTTATTGAAGCAATCGAGTTGAAGATGCCGACGCCCGATTATGATGTCAATGCCGATCCACTGATGTATGTTGCGAGATCCTTTGACGTGAATAAACCTGGAACCTTGCCAGAAAACCTGAAAGGAGGCGTTCTGGGTGGATCACTCGTCCACGGAAAGTTGAAAGTGGGACAGGAGATTGAAATAGCTCCGGGAGTTCAGCTCACAAAGGGAAATAAGCAGGTTTGGCAGAACCTGACAACAGAGATAGTCAGCCTCATGGCGGGGAAGGATTCCTATGAGGAAATTCTCCCGGGAGGCCTCGCTGCCGTGGGCACCAAACTGGATCCGTTCCTGACCAAAGGGGATTCTCTGACAGGAAGGATGATTGGTTCAGTCGGCAAAGTGCCTCCAGTGATTTTCAACCTGTCCATAGAAGTGCATCTCCTCAAGAGGGTTGTGGGCTTTGAGGAGGAACTGAAGGTGGAACCCGTAAAAAGCAAGGAATCCATAATGCTGACAGCCGGGACAGCCAACACAGTGGGAATGGTGACGTCGGCGAGAGGCAGCACATCAGATATCGCGCTCAAGTACCCAATCTCAGCCAATATAGGGCAGAGAGTTGCCATCGGAAGGCGGATATCAAACAGGTGGCGCCTCATAGGTTATGGCGAGATAGTTTCAATATAGTATCTGCAACTGTTTCTGAGCGGGCAGTTATCGCATTCGGGTTTTGATCTGCAGTATTCCTTGGAGAGGGCGACTATGCAGGCATGGAAATTCTTCAGTTCCCAGAGGTCACCTATGATTCCCTCAATTGCGGTTTTGATCTCGCTGTCTCTAATCTTATCTGTGATAAAACCGAGTCTGACAAGGAGCCTTCTGGTATATTTGTCCACAACAAATACCGGATAATCAAGCGCATATAGCATGATGGAATCAAGCGTTTCTTGTCCTATTCCTGAAAGCCCCGAAAGAAAAGATCTGATTTCATGCGGGTCTTTTCCAATCATATTCTCCAAATGACCGTATCTACTCAGAATCTCTTTTGAGATTGTTTTCAGTCTTTTTGCTTTCTGGTTATAAAACCCGCTGCTGTGTATTGCACTGGCCAGTTCCTTCTCGTCCATAATGGAAATATCTGCGAGGGTTTCGGAACCTGCAGATCTGAGTCTTTCAATGGCAGTCGCAACATTGTTCCAGGAGGTGTTCTGTGTCAGAATAGCGCCGATCACCACCTCATCCCTTGACTTTGCAGGCCACCAGTGAAGATCCCCGTATTTTCTGAAGAGTTCACGGGAAAGAAGAATCAGATCGCTATCCCTTAGAACGGTAAAGGAATCCCTCATCTGCAACAACATACATAGAAAAGAAGCAATAAATCTTATGTATCAATGCATCAGGCTCACGGAAACTGCAGACAAATTTCCCGGAGGCAGTTGAGAATATGTCGGAAGCAGACATCCCCCAGAGTCAGTTCCTGTTGTAAATTCGCATGACTGCCTCAAGATTTCTCATGGCATTCTCGATTGGATATGGCGGATCAGCATTCTTTTCTATACTCCGGGCAAACCCGCTTATCTCTGAATCGAAAACGTCGTTCACCTTTACGTCGACCTTTTTGCCGTTCAACACGGGCATCCCGAAGACGTATCTGACTCCTTTCCCGCTGTTGAAGCGGTCTCCCGGGCGTGTTCCGGTATCCTCCACTATGCTCCCCTCTGATCCAACAATCTCATAGGATGGCAGAGACGGAGCAAAAGGATATGCCCAGCTGTAAAAGAGGAAACCCGAGAGCCCCTGCCTGAACTTGAATGTGGCCATTACGGAATCTTCACCTTCCAGCGGCGATCCTCCCCTGTACGTGGTTGAACAGATCTCCTCATAACCGCCGCATATGTCCAGGAGCACATCTATCAGATGAATTCCCCCATCGATCAGTGCCCCGCCTCCCATGATATTAATGTTGTTTCTCCAGCCGGGTTTATTGTGTGACCTCTGTTCCCTGACTATAACTGAGTGAATATCGCCAATCTTGTTCTGCCTCACCAGCTGTTTGGCTGTTGCAATTGACTGATCAAAATAGTACTGTTCCGCCACCATCAGCTTCACATGGTTCCTCCTTGCCTCTTCCAGCATTTCGCGCGCATCCTGAAGACTAGTCGCTATAGGCTTCTCGATGAGCACGTGTTTTCCGGCTCTCATTGCTTTTATGGAAACATCCCTGTGCATGTTGTGGGGAAGAACGATATCGACCATCTCAGCATCGGAGTTGAGAGCTTCATCAAGATTCTGGTATGCATCGATTACCCCGAAATCTCTCCTGTATGATTCAAGAACTGCGGGATTTCTGTCGAAAACGGAGAAGGGTATGCGCAGTCGTCTGTAACTGTCTGCATGAATTGATCCAAAGCCATTCCCGCCAATGAGTACAGCTTTCATATACGCTGATGAACACCGCAGGATAAAAAGTTATTCCAGAAGTAATCTTTTCAATATAGACAGGCGGACCATTCAGTAGAATAAGAACTATCATGCGGGAAGCGGTCTAAGTTAAATGAACGTGAAATGCTTTATCACAATGTGCAATGATACATATGATGTCGAATCATGTAGAATGATATCTGCAATTCGACACAATTAAATCAAAATTTACAATAAAACGCACAAACTGGAAAATGATTATATTAGGAAACTGCATTCTGTGTCTGTATGAGTGAGTTTGACGCGATAGTCGTTGGTGCCGGACCAGCAGGCTCATCAGCAGCAATTAAAATGGCCTCCCAGGGGTTAAAGGTTCTACTTGTTGAAAGAGGCGAGCCTCCAGGAAGCAAGAACGTATCGGGAGGCATTCTCTGGGGAAAGGATCTTGATGCAATTTTACCGGACTGGGAGAAAACAGCTCCCCTGGAGAGATATGTCGAGAGAAAGGTCACATCATTCCTGACAAAGGATTCTGAGATTTCGATAGATTTCAAAACGAAGAAGTTTGAGCAGACCAAAACAGGATATTCTGTTCTGAGGACCAAATTTGACCAGTACCTTGCCAAGAGAGCTTCACAGGCGGGAGCAATGGTTGTATCAGGAATTACCGTGGACGGCCTCGCGATTAAGGATGGCAGGGTTATCGGTGTTATCAACGAGGGTGATACGATCACCGGAGACTGCGTCATACTGGCGGAGGGTCCTAATCCCCGGGTTGCAATGGCAGCCGGGCTCAGATCAAAGCCCGAGGATACTGATGTTGCAATCGGGGTTAAGCAGGTTTATAAACTTTCAGAGGCAGCCATAAATGAAAGGTTCAACCTGAGACAAAACTCAGGCTTCGCCGGAGAATATGTACTGAGCTATCTGGAGAACGATATATTCGCCGGCGGCTTTCTCTATACAAACAAGGACACAATCTCAATGGGTGTCGTCATCAATATAGAAACACTGCGGAGGGACGGTCGGACCCATTCTTATGACATCATGGAACAGTTTGTTCAGCACCCATTCATCTCCAGGCTCGTTGAAGGCGGTACTCTGCAGGAATACAGTGCGCATTTTGTGTACGAGGGAGGCTACGAATCGCTTGCAAAGCCTTACGGAGAGGGATATATGCTGGTCGGCGACACTGCAGGTTTTTCATTCAGCAATGGCATGATCCTTCAGGGCATGAACTATGCAATCAGTTCAGGAATCATGGCAGGGGAAACTGTCATAGAGGCTAAGAAAGACAATGATTTCAGCGAGAAATCACTTTCCAGATACATGGACAGGCTGGAGAAATCGCCTGCCATTCTTGACAAGAAAAATTTTGCTGGCATGAATAAGGTTGTGTGGAGCAGTCTGGTTCACAGGGCAGTTCCCGAAATGCTGGAATCATCTCTCGGAATGATGCTGTATGAAAACGGCGAACCAAAGAAACATCTTACCGATATCATGATGAAGAGCATTTCATCCACAGAATTGACAAAGAAGGACCTTATCATGCAGGGATACAGACTGATGAGGAGGATGTAAATGGAAGTAGAGGAAAAGCTTGCGCTTTTGAATTACAAAACAGACCCTGAGTATGCCCATATCACCGTAAATCCAAAGATCTGCGAAACGTGTCCTGATCACTTCTGCACATTTGCCTGCCCCGCGAAGTGCTACACTCTCATCGAGGGGAAACTCAACTTCAAGTACGAGGACTGCGTGGAATGCGGGACCTGTGACGTTGCATGCTCACATGGCAGCGTCGCATGGACCAATCCAAAGGGTGGCCACGGCATAAAATACAAGTTCGGGTGATAGTAGATGGCAGTTGAAATAATAGTAATGGTGAAACAGGTTCCAGACAGCCAGGAGGTCGTCATTGATCCGGTCACGATGAACCTTAACAGGAGCATGACGAGAAACGTAACCAACAGGGCTGACGAGAATGCTCTGGAGGCCGCTCTTTCAATAAAGGATAAGATTGGTGCGAACGTCACGGTGATATCCATGGGCCCCCCGCAGGCGGAGACAACTATGATAGAATGCCTTGCAAGAGGAGCCGACAGGGCAATACTTGTTTCAGACAGGTTTTTCGGAGGTGCTGATACTTACCCAACCGGCCTTACCCTTGCCGCAACAATTTCAAAGATCGGGAAATATGACATTATAATTGCCGGAGAGGAGTCGTCCGATTCAAGTACGGGGCATGTTGGCCCTGGCGTGGCAGAGTTTCTGGACATCGATCAGATAACCTATGCAAGCAATGTGGATTATGAAGACGGTTATGTGATCGGGGAGAGAGAACTCGAGGACGGAACGGAAGTCGTCAAGGTACCTACACCTGTGCTTGTGACAGTTCTCCTCAACTCTAACGATCCCAGAAGGCAGACACTCAGAAGGAAGATCGACGCTATCAGGAAGGGGTTTGAGGTATGGAACATAGAGAAGGTTGGACTGCCTCCTGAATGGGTTGGAGTAAGGGGATCACCGACCATTGTCAGGCGGATGAGATCAATCAAGGAGAAGGAGAGAGCCGGAAAGAAATACGATCTCACAAACCTGGGTGAACTTGTCAAGGAACTTTACGAAAAAAAGGTGCTTAAGATGGAGGAGGAATAAGAATGGCAGGAATTATTAACGCAACTCCTGTTGCCGACCCTCAGCAGTACAAGAATGTCTTTGTTTTCCTGGAAACAAGGGAAGACAAACTCCTCAGGCCTGCGCTCGAAATGATCGGAGTGGGGAAAACAATAGCGAATAAGGTCAATGAGAAGCTTTACTGCATCATTCTGGGAAGTGATCTGAAGGACATGGCAGATGAAGCTGTATCATACGGATGCGACGTGGTTCTGGGAGCAGAATCCCCGGACCTTAAAACGTTCAGGACAATGCCATATTCACACATCGTATCGAACTTCGTGAAGAGCGAGAAACCGAATATATTCCTCATTCCCGCAACAAGGAATGGAAGGGATCTGGCATCAAGAATAGCCGTGAGCTGCCAGGCAGGGGTCACGGCAGACTGCACGGAGATAGACATCGAGACAGATACAAGGATCCTTCTTGCAAACAGGCCAACTTATGGTGAAAGCATGCTTGCCGAGATCCTGTGCAAACGGCACAGGCCGCAGATGGCGACTGCAAGACCGGGAATATTCCCAATACCAGAAAAATTGAAATCTCCAAAGGGAGAGATAAGGATTAACAAGGTCAAGATTGATAAATCCTTGCTGAAGAAAGAGATACTTGAATTCAGGAAGAAGGAGGCAATTGACCTGACTGCTGCGAAGGTTATCGTTGCCGGTGGAATGGGACTGGGGAAACCTGAGGGCTTCAAGATGCTAGGAGATCTTTCAAACGAAATTGGAGGAGTAATAGGAGCCACAAGGCCGACTGCAGACATGGGGTGGATAACCAGAGACCACCAGGTTGGTCAGACTGGGCAGACAGTGAGGCCCAGATTTTATCTTGCTGCAGGCATATCCGGGAAGATCCAGCACATCATGGGAATGAAGAACAGCGAAACAATACTTTCAATCAACAACGATCCGCAGGCCGAGATCTTCAAGTATTCTGACTACGTGATCGTCGATGATGTGTATAAGGTCGTTCCGGCCCTGCTGGAAGAGATAAGGAAATACAAGAAGGAGCACGTGGGGATAGCGGTTGAGAACCGTGAGTCCTCTTAATTGGAAATAATGCCTTCAGTGAAGTATGAGATCACCAGGTCTGCACCCGCCCTGAAGATGGAAACAAGCGATTCCCTTATGAAGTCACCTGATACCAGTTTCTGATCAACGGCGCTGCGTATCATGGAATATTCACCGCTCA
>JAJYEP010000041.1:0-4453 GCA_021785735.1 Thermoplasmata archaeon
TCTTCTGCTGCAGAGATTGCACTGAGGTTGAGAGAATACGCATCAAAGGTCGGTGGCAGGCAGCAGCTCGCTATTGAGAGATTTGCAAACGCCATGGAAGAAATCCCAAGAGCCCTTTCAGAAAATGCTGGACTGGACCCAATTGATGTTCTCATAAAGATTAGAAGCAAGCACGCAGAAGGCCAGAAATACTACGGCATCAATGTATTCACTGGAGAAGTTGAGGACATGGGCAAGGTCGGAGTCATTGAACCTTTGAGGGTGGGAGAGCAGGCGATCGAATCTGCAACCGAAGCCTCAGTGATGATTCTCAGGATTGACGATGTCATCGCAACAAAGGGAAGCAAAGGGCCGTCCACGCCACCCGGAGGACCTGGGGCAGGCGGAGACGAAGACTGAGCATATTAGACCAAAATCTCATAATTTTTTATATTCCAAATAAATTTTTTTTGGTACAGAAAACTATTGTTCAAAAATATTGAAGACCTGTTTGTCCCTTAACAAAGAAAACCGAGTCCGGTATCTTAGCAAAGAGCAAGAAAAAAATCGAAATCAAAAACTGTTATATATTGATAAAATTTATCGAATGGTGCAAAACGCTTATGCCCAGGTTTATAAGAAGCAGCATTACGGAATGGTAGGCAAACACTCTGCAGTGAAGGTATGTCACTGGACAAAGAGTGAAATGACTGGTGGGAAAGGCTGCTATAAGAACACGTTTTACGGTATAGAGTCTCACAGATGCATTCAGATGACGCCAGCGATGAATTCCTGTACAGAAAATTGTTCGTTTTGCTGGAGATTCCAGGGATTTGACAGCATGCACATTTCAGACGAGGACGATCCCGAGTTCATACTCGAGGAGTCCATAAAGGCCCACAAAAAACTTCTATCTGGATTCAAGGGGAATCCCAAGGTGACCACGGAGAAATGGGAGGAATCACAGAATCCCAAGCACATAGCCATTTCCCTTACCGGGGAACCAACCCTTTACACTAGACTTGGTGAGTTCATAGAATTGGCCACTAAAAGAGGATTCTCCACATTTCTGGTCACAAACGGAACGTTGCCCATGGTACTAGAAAAACTCAATCCTCTTCCCACACAGCTTTATGTGACCGTCGCGGGTCCGAACAAACAGGTTTTCAACGATCTTCTGAATCCTGCTATAGGAAATGCGTGGGAAAACTTCAACAGAACCATAGATCTGCTTCCGAGCCTTGACACAAGAATTGTGCTAAGACACACTCTGGTGAAAGACATAAACATGCCATTTCTGGATGAATACCATTTCCTTGACAGCAGGGCAGATCCAGACTTCGTGGAATGCAAGGGTTATGTCCATGTGGGGCAGTCAATATCCAGGCTTACTCAGGATAATATGCCGTCCCATGAAGAGATTCTCCAGTTCTCAAGAGACCTTGGTACCAGGCTTGGATACGAACTGACTGCTGACAGAAAGGAAAGCAGGGTCGCTCTTCTGGCAAAGGATCCCTCAAATTCAAGGATCGACTTCGATAAAATTTCATCCAGATTGAACATTGCTTAGAAACGCCGGCTTACTCTTCAGTTTGAGGAATGATGTGAACAACTGCCATCGCAATGGGGACCACGCCCAGTATAGCAATAACCACTCCCAGAAGTATCCCCGGGGAAAATTTCTGAAACGCGGTATAAGTCGAATACGCAGACCCGATGGAAAACAGCAAGAGACCCACTATGATATAATTCATCCACCTGTTGTTACTTTCTCCGCTCAATGATTATCACTATTCCAGAACAATAAAAACTATTTATAAGTATTCCGATTGAAAATCTCAGCTATCATTTAACTAATGTTCAAAATAATCATAATCAGAAATTCGGTTACAAGGATCAATTTTGCCAAGTGGCAGTTAAATTATAGTGCTAGAGGATTTAGTAAGGATAAGGATGCTTGATTACAGCTTTTCACAGGATCAGGAAATGATGCGGGAGTCCGTCAGAGAATTTGCAAAGAGGGAAATTTCTCCGAGAATTCCTTCCATGATCAAGAACAGGAGAATCCCAGATGAGATTTTCAGCGGGCTCGCCAGAATGAATCTGCTGGGAATGACAGTGCCGGAAAAATATGGGGGCATAGGTGCAGACGCGGTTACAACAGGAATTGCTGCAGAAGAGATTGCACGCGCTGATCCAACTGCGTCCATCCCGGTACTCTTTCTCGTGGACAATGCCTGGTCATACCTGGTAAGCAAGTACGGTACGGAAGAACTCAAGTCTTCGCTTCTTCCAAACGTCGCGAAGGGGAAATCAATAGTGGGGATAGCCTCCACTGAACCAAATTTTGGATCAGACATAGGTTCGATGACCACCACTGCCACCATCAAGGGGAATGAGATAGTCATTACCGGAGAGAAGGCTTTTATAAGTCTTATTAGAGACATAAAGGAGAGAAGCGGAGGATTTGTCACAGTGACCAAAACTGACATGAGCAGAGGCACAGGCGGTGTCTCTCTCGTTTACGTTCCATACAATGAGGGGAAATTCGACATAAACTACACTGAGGAAATGGGAAGAGAAGGATCCTCGTGGGGCAGCTTCAGAATCAACAACCTGAGTGTTCCGGCAAGCAACATGCTTGGCACACTTAACAAGGGATTCAACATAGTTCATGAGGGGTTCGAATTTGCGAGAGGGCTGATATCTGTTATTAGTGCAGCATCCGCCTTAAATTCTCTCGAAAACGGGATGAACTACATGAAGGAAAGAAAAGCCTTCGGGCAGTCGATTGCAAAATATCAGGGGCTCCAGTTCGATCTGGCCGGCCACGTCGCTAAAATGGAAGCGGCAATGACAATGGCCTACAAAGCGCTCTGGACATATGATCAGGAACAGAAATACGGTAAATTCACAAGATTTCAGGTGAGCAAGGCAATAGCCGTGGCAAAACTCATCTCAACAACATGGGCATTTGATGCAATCAATGATGCACTGCAGTGGCAGGGAGCTTATGGGTATTCGAAGGACTGTCCTGAAGAATGGGCGCTGAGAGGAATACGATCTTTCCAGCTTGCTGAGGGATCGAGGGAGATAATGAAACTGATCATTGCGAGGGAGAGTCTTGGAAAGGAATACATAAAATAAGTCGCAGAATATTGAATGTAATCAAGGTCAGGCATGGAACCGGTACAACGGACTGTAAATAAGATCTGTCCAATTCAGGAGAAATCTCCCGGCCCTAACAGGTCAGCTTATGATAGACTGACAGGGCATCAAGATTCTCCTTTACATCATGAACTCTCAGATAATCGACCTTTTTTTCCATCAGGTAGATCGAGGATGCAAGCGTTCCTGCCAGTCTCTGGTCGACTTTATTCCCTGTTATGTCGCCTATGAAACTCTTTCTGGAAACACCAACCAGGGTTTCAAATCCCATGTTCAATGAATCGAGGCCCCTGATCAGTGCGAGGTTCTGCTCAAAATTCTTTCCGAATCCAATTCCAGGGTCAAGTATGACATTCCTTGGTTTTATGCCGGATTTTACCAGATGCGAGGCCCGCTGAAAAAGAAAACTATTCACTTCCCTTACCACGTCCGAGTAATTGGGGTGATTCTGCATCGTAGAAGGCTCTCCCTGCATGTGCATTACGATGCACTTGAGCTCGTTCCTTTTCGCGATATCCACCATCCTCTCATCGGAAAACCCAGAGATATCGTTGATGAATGATATACCGAAATCGATGGCCGCCTCCAGGGTTTCCGGGTTTCTGGTATCCACAGAGATCGGTACACTGGAGCATTCCCTTATGTATTTTATGAACGGAATTATCCTGGCGATTTCTGTGGTAGCACTGATTCTCCTGCTTCCCGGTCTGGTGCTTTCTCCACCGATATCGATAATGTCTGGTTTCTGGTCAAGGAAACTGTCAATAGATTTTATATCTTCCGGGATAAATCTTGATCCAGGGTAGAAAGAATCTGGGGTTGCATTGAGTATTCCCATTATCCTGGGAATTGAAGGATTCCTTGCAATCTTTCCGAACATTGATTTTGCCAGTTCCGCTTCTGCGCCAGGAAATTTTCCAGAAGCCCTAAGAACGTCTTCAACATCCTTTTCATCGGCCTGTATTAAGCCGGGGCGAAAGCTTTTCTCCAACTTCACAACGAAAGGCTGGCTGCCGTAGACCTCGAAAAGGCCGTTTCCTTCAAACCCGGTGATCTTTCTGGCAGGGAAAAGCAGAAAGTCGCTATCAAGCATGATTTCTGAAGGACAAAGGAATTATTTACCTTTGCAGTCGTACTTTGACGCATGGTGCATTGAACCAACCTATCCTTTCATGTACATCTGCTAGTTTAATACGCATCAAAACATGCTATCATGTGATCAAATGAAATGGATAACAAGAGAGAAGGCCAAGGTGGACAGGATCGCCTGCCCGTGGGTAATCAAGAGGTTTGTGGACCCGGACGC
>JAJYEP010000041.1:4553-10602 GCA_021785735.1 Thermoplasmata archaeon
TCTTTCGATTAAGTTGCTCGCTCTGAACTTAGAGAAAGATGATTGTATGAATAATGGTAATTTGAAGGCTGAAACTCCAAGAAAAAAGAGGTATTATACAAACCTCGAGGAGTTATCCGCAGCTATAGGAACCGGTCTCAGCCTTCAGAACAGGAAGATGAGCAGGGAAGAATCGATTGAGGCGGCTGAACACCTCATTAATTTCTTTGGATACAACGATAGGGTTATAGACAACATGCTTGAACCGGAAGATCGCGATGCTTTCTACACGATGGAAGATATTGGCGTGCTTCAGACAGAACGCGAGGAGACAACGCTGTTTGATGGAAGGGAATGGAGAATACACTACTGGATTCTGAACACAGACAGGATATACGAGCTGTCTAAAATGAAGTTGAGGGATGTCAGGGCAAAGCAGGACGACACCTTCAATTTTTACGAGACCATTCCTGATGAGTATTGGCGTGCATCTTAGGGGATTGCCATGCACATCGCAGTCCTCGACAAGGAGAAATGCCATCCAAAAAAATGCAATCATGAATGCCAGTTTTACTGTCCGCCTGTGAGAAGCGGAACCAAGACAATAGAGTTTGTCGACACACAGGATCAGCCTATTATAAACGAACCACTGTGCATCGGTTGCGGAATATGCGTAAGACGATGCCCTTTCGGCGCGATCAAAATCATAAACGTTCCGGACGAGATGAACAAGGACCTTTTCCATCAGTACGGACTCAATAAATTCAGACTTTATTCAGTTCCAGCGCTCCAGAAGGGGAAGGTAGTGGCGATTCTCGGCAAAAACGGTCTCGGTAAGACCACTGCCCTGAATATTCTTTCCGGCGTTACAATACCGAATTTTGGTGATTATGGAAAAAAACCCGATCAGGATCTTGTAATAGAGAAGATGGCGGGAACACAGATGGGACAGTATTTCAAGGATCTCTACAACGGGAAGAAGAAGGTTGCACTTAAGAATCAGTATGTTGACCAGATACCTAGGGTTACCAAGGGCACCATAGGAGAAATAATTGTACGTTCTGATATAGATGGAAGGAAGGATGAAATAATTTCAACATTAGAAATGCAGCCATCTCTCAACAAGGACATATCCTCATGCTCTGGCGGCGAACTGCAGAAACTTGCAATCGCCGTCACCCTGCTGAAGAATGCCGATGTGATGATGTTTGATGAGATGTCTTCGTATCTTGACATTGGCGATAGGCTCAGGATAGCTAGGATAATACAGGATATTGCAAAGGACAAGACCATAATGGTCGTGGAGCATGATCTTGCTATACTTGACTGGATAGCCGACGAAATATCACCGATTTACGGTGAAAGCGGAGCCTACGGTGTCATCGGCATTCAGAGATCAACAAACAAGGCCATCAACTCATTCCTGTCCGGCTACCTGAAGGAGGAGAATGTCAGGATCAGCACACATACCATAGAGTTCTCCAAGCGTTCTGCCAAGAGAACCCACTCCCAGGAGACACTCGTAAACTGGCAGGATGTGAGGAAGACGCTGGGGGACTTCACAATATCTTCGGACAAAGGCGAGATCGGCAGGGGAGAGGTCGTTGGGGCAATGGGAAGGAATGCACTGGGAAAAACCACATTTGTGAAGATGCTTGCGGGTGTTCTTGAAATGGATCAGGGGAGCATCTCAAGAAAACTCAGGATTGCATATAAGCCGCAGTACATATCAACAACCTTTGAAGGCACAGCCTTTGAGATGCTGTCCCAGTCACTGAAGGAAAGAATGAGCGAGAATTTTGTAAAGGGCGACATTCTGGCCCCGCTTGACATAAACGAAATTATGTACAGCAACGTTCAGGATCTGTCCGGAGGTGAGATGCAGAGGCTCTCAATTGCATTGACGCTTGGAACAGATGCAGACCTGTATCTGCTTGACGAACCGTCAGCTCACCTGGACGCTTCTTTCAGGATGGCCACCGCAAGGGTGATACGCAGGGTAATGGAAAATACAAAGAGGAGTGCAATAGTAGTCGATCACGACATATACTTCACGGATCTGATATCAGACCGTCTGATGGTATTTCAGGGGAAGCCGGGAATAGAGGCAACCACATTTGGGCCAACCGATATGAGGACTGGAATGAACATGTTCCTCAAGGGGGTTGGAATAACATTCAGAAGAGACGAAAAAACCATGCGTCCCAGGATCAACAAGGCAAACAGCAGTCTTGACCGTCAGCAGAAGGAGATCGGTGAATATTATTACTCTCAATGAGACAGGGGCTGGTTTTCTCTGATTGAGATACTGCACAGGGACGGATTTGCAAGAATCGGGAAGATCAAGACACAGCACGGCATTATCCTGACTCCGACTGTGATGCCGGTTATAAATCCAAACATGATTACGATAAGCCCGGACAGGATGAAGAAACTTGGTGTGAGCGCAGTCATAACGAATGCGTATATCATCAGACGGAACAGCGATCTGCGAAAGAAAGCACTGGAAGATGGCGTTCACAGGTTGATCGGATTTGACGGGCCGGTGATGACAGATTCAGGCACATTTCAGTCGCACGTTTATGGTGATGTCGAATACACAAACAGCGAGATCGTGGAATTCCAGCGTTCCATAGGCAGCGACATAGGAACCATACTGGACATATTCAGCGAACCAACGGACTCCCATACAGTTGCAAAGGAGGCGGTTGAGGAGACGCACCGCAGATTCCTGGAAGCAAAGAATCAGGGAGAGATGATACTGTCCGGACCGATCCAGGGATCAGTCTATCCAGATCTGCGGAGGTATTCTGCAAGCCTTATGAGCGAGGCAGGATCTCAATACCTCCCAATCGGCGGCGTTGTACCCCTGCTGGAATCTTACAGGTATTCCGATCTGGTGGACATAATCATAAATTCTCGTCTGAATGCTGATTTTTCTGCACCGCTGCACCTTTTCGGGGCAGGCCATCCGATGTTCCTGGGAATGTCTGTCCTGCTTGGCATCGACATATTCGATTCCGCATCGTACGTAAAATATGCCAGAGATTCCCGGCTCATATATCCCGACGGCACCCGCGATCTCTCAAAGATTGATGAATTTCCCCTCTGGAGTCCAATTCATGACCGATACACGGTAAGAGAAATGTTCTCCCTGGACCCGGAAAAGAGGACTGAGGAGATTGCTTGGCACAACCTGTTTGCAATATTCATGGAAATCTCCGAGATCAGGGAACGTATAATGGAGCAGAACCTCTGGCAGTATGTCGAGGGGAAAGCGAGGGCCCATCCATCCCTGTTCAAGGCATACCTGAGAATACTTGACCATTCGCGGGATATCGCACAGTACCAGGAAATAAGCAAGAAATCACCGTTCTTCTATTTCGACGGTTATTCCTCGATGCACCCTTCAATACAGAGGCTGAGATCATTCATCACAGATATCTCCAAAAATGCAAATAAAATCGTGATTGTGGAAAATGATCTCACGAGGATTCAGATGCCCGATCAGAGCGTGGTCAGGGAAATATACAACCGCTCTGACCAGACTTTTCTTTTCCCGTGGAATTCATTCCTGGTTCCAGTGGAACTGAAGGATACGTATCCTGTCCAGCAGATCGTGGGGCATTTCCTTGGCCAGGAAGAGATGAAGGCCAGTATTGACGCATTGAAAGAGGAGGGCAGGGAAGTCAAGATCCTCTCCGAAGTTGCGGATGAACTCAGGAATGCACCTGAAAAGAGGGATTTGGATCTTCAGGAAGTCAGGATGATCGCAGACTATCAGTTCGGAGAAGGAACAGGCATGAAGATGTTCCCGGACGGATCGGTTGTCAGAAGATCAAGATCCACAAGCAGGATAAGATCGGTATCGTATGGAGGCGAGATACTGGCAACCCTCAGGCCCCATGATGGTTTTTTCACTCTTTCTTTCAGCGGCGGGCTGAGACTCAGGGAGATATGCGGAAAGAAGCATTCTGTATCGGTCAGCAGAGACAGCGCGGATTACAATGTGAAGGGATACAATGTGTTCTTCAAGTTCATCACAGACTTTGATCATGAGATCATTGCAGGTAACGAAACCACTGTTCTCGATCCGGACGGTGAAATGGTGGCAGTGGGCAAGGCAACCGTTTCCGGAAGGGAAATAGGATATTATAAATCCGGTGTTGCAGTCAAGGTTACACATGGCAGGGAAAGTGGTGAATCAGCAGAAAATGAGTCTTGACGATGAAAAGAAGGAAATAATAAACGCCGCGGGAAATGTTCTGGTGATTGCAAACCCCGGGACAGGAAAGACGGAACTTATTGCAAGGAAATATGCAAATCTTGTTGCTTCTGGCGTGAATCCGTCAGATATCCTGTGCCTGACGTTCACCAAGAAGGCCATGACAGAGATGGAGGAAAGAATTTCAAAAATACTCAGCGAGGAGGGCATAGACACCGGCTTTTCTAACATTAATGTGTTCACCTTTCATTCCTACTGCAACCAGTATCTTGACGACAAGGCGCTCGTATCCCCGAATCTGCTCAGGTATTCCATCTTCAACTTCCTCAAGAACGAGAAAGTATTCAATTACGAGGACGACTATCTCATAGGCACCATTGTGCCGAAGATAGAGAACGCAGTACGCTACCTCAAGACGTACGGCATGCTGCCCGAATCAATAGATCTGGAAGCTGTGAAGGGGCAGCTGCGTGATTTCGGAAAAACCAGAATCATTTCAAAGAGGGAAATGGATTTCTTTGCCGAAAAGTTTCTTGCAATGTTCAACAATTACGAGAAGGAGAAGGGACAGCAGGGTATCGATTATGCCGATATGGTATTGAAATTTCTCCAGATGGGAAGGAAGAAAATATACAAATATGTCCTCATAGACGAGCTCCAGGACATAAACAGCCTTGAGGCAAGAGTCGCACTTGATTCATCTGAAACATTCTTTGCTGTCGGGGACCGAAAGCAGGCAATTTTTGGATTCCAGGGAGGATCGGTGGCAAATTTCGATCTGTTCAGGAATTCGAGCATTTTTGTTCTGCATTACAATCACAGGAGCACCAACGAGATCATCGCGTATGCGAGGGAATACTATCAGGCAAGGACAAAAAACTCGGATCACAGATCCGAACTGGCCGGGCTTGCCAACCCGGATTCAGGCTCGGGTCTTAAGCCGACGATTATAGAAAGCAGTGGTGAAACGATAGAGGGCATTGTGCCAAGAATCATCAAGCAGCTGGAGAGAAAAGCCTCAAGCATAGGCATCCTGGTGAGGAAGAATGCGCAGATAAAGGATGTCGCGATGGAACTCGATAGGATGGGATACCAGTACAGGGCTGTCTATTCCTTTGAATCGGATCTTCCGATGGACGAGATTGTCACGTTCCTGAAGGGACTGCTTGGAAACGATGTAAGAAGCATCAGGGCAGCCATGCTCACGCCATTTTTCCCAATTTCACTGAAAGATGCCTTTAACCTGCTTGAACCGAGATCAAGGGATGATCTGGGCATGTTCCTGGAAAAGGTTCCGGAATTCAGGACAATGAGGGAATCAATAAGAAACGTCAATGATCTTGACAGGCTTTTCATGAAGCACATAATACCAGTTTCAGCCTCTTACGGAAAGGAATATTTCACAACATCACTTTCGGTGAGAGAACTGGTGCTTGAAGCGATTTCCGTTCTCAAGGATCCTGGGATATCAGATGTCATCAGCTATGTTCTCAACGCCGATTATCCGCAGAACCAGACAGACTCTGAATCAGGAATATTCATAGAAACAGTTCACGGCGCCAAGGGCAGACAGTTTGATGCTGTCATATATCTGCCATCTTCTTCAAGAGAATACGGAAGCATGGTTGATGAGGTTAAGCAGGCGGTACTAATCAGCAGAGGAATAAATCCTAGGGAGGAGATAGAGGAAGAAGACCTGAGGATAGATTTTGTGGCCATGACAAGATCCATGCAGTATCTTTACATAATCCCGGATCCCTCAAAGGCAGATCCGGGATACTACATCCCGGAACTTTCCGAAAGAATAGTCATGGATCCGGAGGGTGTTGCGGACGACTCACTGTA
>JAJYEP010000042.1 GCA_021785735.1 Thermoplasmata archaeon
GCGACTACTCAATCAGGAAAATTGCCAAGGAGAGGGGAAAGAAAGCATCGGAGATGATTCTGGATTCAAATTACATGCATGGTGCTATTGCCAGATCTTTTCCGGGAATGGAAAACAGGTTTGGAAGACCGGACATAATATATATTCTGCTGAATGTCGCTCAGGAATCGATCCTCAACAGGGAAGGACTCCTGAGGGTTTATGTTCACACAAAAAATGATCTTGTCATCAGTATTAATCCACTCACGAGAATTTCAAAATCCTACAACCGGTTTATCGGACTCATGGAGGATGTATTCCGGAAGAGGATCATAGTTTCGGGCGAAAATACCCTCCTGTCAGTCGAGAAAATGGATCTAATGTCTCTGGTTGCAAGTCTTGGAAACAGAAGGGTGATCACCATGTGGCCCAAGGGTGAGTTCGTCCGCGCATCGGATCTTTTCAACGCAAAGGAGGATGCCACGGTCATAATAGGGGGATTTTCCGAGGGGGATTTTCGATCCAGAGTAAGCGACCTGGGAATGAAGGTGTCAATATATCCAAACGAGCTGACAATCTGGACAGTTGCGTCAGAAATCATCGTTAACTATGAACGTGTTTTCCTTTCCTGATGGAATCCTCTGGCTGAAAACTCCGCTTCATTAGGGAAAATAGGAGAACCTAGCAAAAAGTAAATTAATAGTGTTGAAATCACGCTTGGTACGGAAGGTATTACATGGCACGAATGCATACTCGCAAGAGGGGAAAGTCAGGTTCAAGTAAAGATTACGATGAAGATCCAAAGAAATACTTAATACTGTCAGATGAAGAGATTAAAAACCTTGTCATTTCACTGAACAAGGAAGGACTCACCAGATCACAGATAGGGATCAGGCTGAGGGACCAGCATGCAGTTGCCGGAACAAAGGCTGTTCTTGGCAAAAAGATTGGGACTATTTTAAGAGAAAGCGGTGCGGGTCTGCCCATACCGGAGGATCTTAACAGCCTTATTCAGAGATACAAGAATGTGAGGAAACATCTCGCTATGAACAAGAAGGACATGGCTAACCAGAGAAAATCACAGTTGATAATGAGCAAGATACTGCGTCTGGTCAGATACTATAAGTCAAACAATTACATTGCAAGCAACTGGAGCCTAGAAAAAGTGCTCTGAATGACTCTAGAAGAACTCATTTCTGAAGACTTTTTTGGAGAGTTGATGAAGGCGAGGGACTTCATCGAAAGGAACGATACTTTCAGAGTGATCTCACATTATGACGGGGATGGCACAAGTTCAGCTATAATCCTTCTCAAGATGCTTCTGAGAAAGGAAAAGAGATTCCATCTTGGCTACATCAAGAACCTTGGCGGAGACAGCTTCAGGGAAAGGATGAATGAAGAGCGCGATCTTCCTACAATAATTGTAGATGCCGGATCTGACCAGGCTAAATTTGTACCCGATTTTGAGAATCTGCTGATCCTTGATCATCACTTCTACCAGAAGACCGATATCAAGGGACTTAACATAAATGCCAGAGATTTCGGGGTTAACGGAACCAGGGAAGCCTGTGGATCCACAATGGCCTACATGACTGCCATTGCACTGGATGAGAATAACAGGGACCTGTTTCCGTTCTTCCTTTCAGGCGTAATAGCCGATAAGCAGGACATTGGCGGCGTGAGCGGGCTCAACAGGATCATATATGATGCGTATGGATCAAGGTACCAGAGCATTCACACAATAAATCTTGAAGGGGAGAATCTGCTGGATGCTCTCTCCTATTCCACCGACCCTTTTTTTAACAACATCTCCGGAAACAGGGAAAATTCCAGAAAGCTCCTGCAGAGGCTTCAGATAGATTTAGAAAAAAGGCCTCTTGATCTCACGGAAGATGAAAAGAGGAAACTTGCGGCAGAACTGTCCCTGGCAATGTTGAAGCAGGGGGTTGGCAGCGAGGCGATGAAATACCTCGAGACCGATCTGCTGAAATTTCCGGGGCTTGATTTTTCGTCCAAGGAGATCAGTTCAATCATCGACGGCAACAGCAAGATTGGTAAGAACTCAATCTCTGTGGAATACTTTCTCGGAAATAACAGGCTCAAGAAGGAATGCATCGATAACTGGAAGATATTCAAAAGCAAACTCATCGACTATTCATACAGGGCTTACAAGGAGCTTTTTGAAGAATCACACCTGAGATATTTCTATGCCCCTGAATCAGAGATGGCAGGTTCCATCAGCGGACTGATGATGCTCTACCTGGTGCCACAGGATAAACCGCTGATTGGATTCAGCGTAAGCGACGGAACCGCCAAGGTCTCCGGAAGGGGAACCAGGAGACAGGTGGAGCATGGTCTGAATCTTTCCGTGGTTATGAAAAATGCCGCCCAGGCAAACGGTGGCGATGGCGGAGGACATGACATAGCGGCAGGTGCTGTTATTCCAAATGAGAAGGTAAAATCGTTTGTGGATATGGCCAATTCAATAGTAAGGGAACAGCTTTCCGTTGTTCAAACAACGTGATCTCCTATCCATCCTGATATGTCCTCTAAAACTTCGTTCCTGTTGACCTCATTGTGGATCTCATGGTACATCCCCTGATAGATCTTCTTCTGTTTATCGCCGGATTTTATTCTCTCAAATGCTTCCAGGGTGGCACTCACAGGAACCACTCTGTCCTCCGAACCATGAAGCATAAGGATAGGAGTGGTGATGTTCTGCATTCGGTTCCATATGGATCTGGAACCGGAATAAAGTTCATAGACCAGCTTCACTGTGGGATTCTTCAGTACCAGCGGATCGCTAACATATGCCTCGTAAATTTCCTTCACATGTGTAAGGTTCTCCGGCTTTATGGGTAATTTTATCCTTGATCTGGGTGATAACGCGTTCATCATGCCAAGCAGAAATTTTGTGAATGCATTTGCCTCCATCCTGGTAGCAGGCCCGCTGGTGATTGCGCAGCACACATCAGAACCATACCGCGACAGATAATCAAGCACTATCAGCCCTCCCATGCTGTGCCCATAAATGACGGTCCTTGCAGGGCTGCCATCCTGGGTGAACCTTTTTGCAAAGTCATGCGTGTCATCGACGAAATCGCTGAAATTACTGATGTATCCCTTATCATTCCCGGTAGCTGTTTTGCCGTGCCCTCTCAGATCGTACATATAGAACGAATAACCCTGTGACACCATGAACTCTGCCAGCTCACCGTATCTCGCAGAATGTTCTGCGAAGCCATGAACTCCAATTATGTTTGCCTTTGGATTTTCAGCCTCCCACGCGCGATAATAAAATGGAGACAAACCGGATCGCAGACTGATTGTTCCTTCAGTGTATTTTGTCGTGTAACTTCATGATTCTGCCGGAAATAAATCTTTTCAGATGAGAATCTCTCCCTCTGGAATCGTTATGTTGCTGAATAATTCTGCAGCCTTTCTGGTGAGATCCAGTGATTCAGTGGTAAGGTGCACCGGGATAAGTTTTCTGGATTGCGATTCTTTCATCACCCGCATCACGTCGCTGTAAGTGGAATGTTTCCAGAATGCCGCATCTTCCTTCCTGTCATCGGTGTAAGTCATCTCATGAAAGAGGAAATCGACCTTCTCTGCACCCTTCACAACGTTTTCAGAGTATGCTGTGTCACCGCTGTAAAACAACGTAATATTTCCACTCTCGATTCTGTAGCCGTTATCCTCGATGAGATGGTTTGCCCTGAACGGTATAATGTCGTCCACCGGAGAATCCTCGTAATACTGCGTGTTGATCTCGAATGCTTCCGGTGTTTTTACATCCATTAGAAGACTTTCTGTGTTTCCCTTTATACCTTTTGGACCTGCAATGATCAGTGGTTCGCTGGATTTGTATATAGCCCTGTACCACAAAAGCTCCGCGAGTCCAACATAATGGTCCAGGTGCATGTGGGTTATTGCAACAGTTTTTATGGAAAGGGGATCAAAATGAAGATCAAGCAGTGCCTCCAATGTATGAGGGCCACACTCTACGAGTGTCTCACCATCTATGATGATAGATGCGGTTCTCTCCCCTCTTATGGTGTTGGAACTCCACCTTCCAAGGAAATCAATCTTCATTGAATGACACTCTGTGATTTATTCCCCGGTTATCTCCTCGAGTGCTTTACCCTTGGTTTCTATTCCAAGGAATAGTGTGACCAGCAATCCCAGCACGGAGAATGCAAAGAAGAAGAACAGGCCGAGTCCAAGCCCTGATACGCTGACAAGTATCGGGAAAACTGTCAGTCCCAGTATTGCGCCAATCCTGCTGAATGAAGTACCGAATCCCTGTCCTGTAGCTCTAAGGGAAGTGGGGAAAATCTCCTGGGGGTAGACAAAATCTGTGCCTCCGGGCCCCAGTGTCTGAGTGACTTCGAACACAATGAACATTGCCAGAATTGCTGCTGCCACATAACCGAAGGAAAACGCCGATTTAGGCACAGCAAAGGCTATGATCGAGAGAATGAGCAGACTGACCGACATACCTGCAAAGCCGATGATCGTGATCATCTTTCTTCCCAGTCTGTCTATAAGGGCTATGCAGAGGAAACTACCCACGACAGCGAACAGGGCAAATATGGCCGAACCAAGGATTGCATTGCTCTTGCTAAGACCAAATATACCGAGAATGGTAGGATTGAAGAGACCAATTCCGTAGAAGGCCACATCATAGGAAAACCAGAACACCGCCACAAACACTGTTGCCCTGATATACTTAGGGGAAAATAGATCCCTGATGGAAGTTTTCTTCTCCCTGACCATCAGTGTGTCAGACTTACCGGAAACCTGCTTCTCGACTGCCTCAGCCTCCTTCAGCTTCCCGGCATTTGCAAGCCACCTTGCGGATTCAGGAACTGACCATCTGAAGATGAGAACAAGTACAGCAGGTATGATGCCTATCGCAAACATCCATCTCCACGAATTTATCCCTGTTGGAAGAAGCGCAAATCCAATGAAGTAGGCCACGGCAGATCCAATCCACCAGGCGGAAACGTTGACAGCGAGCAATCTGCCTCTGGTTTTTTTGGGGGAAAATTCTGAGATTATGGTTGTACTGATCGCATAATCTGCTCCTATCGCAACACCAAGGACGAGTCTGAAGATGAAAAGTGATGTGAAATTGAAAGATGCAAAGGCAATCAACGCAGTGAAGACTGCGAATATGACCATGTCCCACAGGTACATGAACTTCCTGCCCTTCAAATCTGTTATGTAACCAAAGAGAACTGCCCCGACCAGCATTCCAATCGTCGTGGATGCCGCCATCAATCCCTTTCCGAGGGGATTGTTGACGTATGAATAAGCGGATATAGACGAAATTATCGTCAGGGCCACCGCAATGATAGAAATATCATAACCATCAAGAAAAACTCCTGCAGCGGAAAGTGTGGTAATTCTATAATGAATACCTTTTGTTTTTGCATTGTCCAGCGCAGAGTAAGTCGATTCACCAGTCTGATCTGACATAGTCTATTAACTGTGCTCTGCATATTAATTTTTTCTATATATGTATACCAACCAACGGAGTCATATAGAGTCTGATCTTTTATTGGACGGGAAGATCATTATGAGTATGAGACGGAATTGATTACACTGATACGGCATTGAACAGACCTCGCTCCGGATCAATTCAGAAACTGGTGAGGAACAGAAAGGATCAAAAAGATTAAGGACTATGTTTCAATATATATTCGAATGAGTCGGCTTGCGATTTCTACGTCCGACTTCAGGTTTTACTATGAGATAGTAAAGCTTCTGAAGGAGTGGTCGCTTCCGTTTGTCAACCTGACCGAGGATCAGGAAATGCCTGAAGATGTTGTCGCGGTTTTAAGTTCATCTTCCGATCGTGAAACAGTTCCCCAGCAGATAAGGGGAGTCACGGCAATCGGATCCCTTCGAAAATCCCTTCCAAGGTTCATCGACCAGGTCAGATTTGACAGGATTGTAATAGGAATAGACCCGGGGCCCAGACCGGGTGTCGCGATTGTTGCCGATGGGATACTAATAGAGGCAATTGAATCCCCGACCATTGATTCGCTGACTGATTTTGTCAGGAGCGCACTTGACGATTACCCATATGAACTTGTTTCAGTGAGAGTAGGAAATGGAGACAAGCCAAACAGAGACTTGATTATTAATAACCTCCGCACCCTCAACCTGTCAGTCGTCATTGTGGACGAATCCAATACGACTATTCCACACAGGAGGGAGAACAATGCACTCTCCGCTGCGATAATTGCAATGGCGAGATCGAATCCTGATCTTGCCAACGTTCCCAGAAAGAAGAACCTGAACAGTATTGAAAAAAATTTTGTAACCATCAGGAATGTTATCTACTCCTGACTTATTTCTTCCATTTTGGCTTCCGTGGCGTGTTTCTTCTCTTCCCAGAAGTGAATACAAGAAATGCCATGAACACTATGACCGCTGCCGCAACATAGTAAATCCAGTCATAGTTTGGCGGGGTGCCATAATAGAAGCTGCCGGTATACGAGGTCTGCCCGTTAACCTCCGCCTGCGGGTTGTTAATGGTTATGGTGATGGTGTGTTTGCCCTGCGATAGGGAAACGGGGTATGAAGGATCAATTGATACGTTCACCGTAGCCTTTGAATAGGGAGCCACATAGGAAACCACCTTGGTCGCTACAACTGTATTGTCTATGCTGAAAAACACTGTCACATTATACATGGGAACCTGGGTGGGATTGGATATAACTGCGTTCAATATTATTGGTTTTTCAACCTGTATGGTGAGGGATGAGTTTGCGTACATTATCTGATCGCCAGCGGAAACCTGAAGTGCACCGTAAATCGTCAATGTCTGGGTGTAGTCCGGAGCGGTGACTTGCTGCACAAAATTTCCATTTGTCGCGTTATAGAGGTGTATCTGAGATTCAGGCCCGAAGCCTGTAAGGTTGTACCCTGCTATATAGAGAGTGAGGCTGTAGTTTGCGAAACCGTATGTTGAATTGAGATAGAGGGTTAACTGCTGGCCGTAGTATGCATATGATGGCCCTGATATCTGAAGGTTCAAAATGCTCGGATATGCGTCCGTCATAACAGTACCACTCTGAACCTGATCACCTGAATGAGTTGCAATCCCAACGGGTAGCATCGACAGCAGAAGCACACCAAGGATGAGAACCATCAACGGCTTTATCATCTGTTCTTTCTCCCCCTTGCCGAAGCTGCAATGAGACCAACAAGTACCGCTGCAGCGATGATTACAAGACCTATTATCAGACTGTCGTAAGGCGATCCTGTGTAGTTCGAAATTATGGAATTACCCTTGGGGTACGGCAGTACCACCGGAGCTGACATGTAACTTGGATGAAGATACAGGGTGCTTGCAGGAGTACCTCCCTGAGCTTCACCGTATACTGTTATATTGCTGACCGATTTCGGACCGCTGCCGCTGGCATTCATAAGAACATAGACCGTTATCTGTGAAGAAACTGGAACCGTGACATTGGTAACGACCTTTCCCTGATATGTGAAATTCACGTTCCAAAGAGCCACGCTCCTGATCAAAGACCTCTGGCTGCTGTTGAACGAAAGCAGCACGTTCACAGGCGTATTTCCTGTATTTTTAATCTGGAATGGAACGAGCAGACTTCTGTTGGAAGGTGTAGCGAATGTGTTTATGGAAGACATAGTGAAGTTCACATACGGATTCACGGTGAGGTTAAGGTATTCCGTGATCTGGTAAGAGTTATAGCTGAGTGTCACCGGGATCTGCGTGAAGCCCGCCGTGGCGTTCGATGGCACCTTGATGGTGACATTTATCAGTTTCCCTATTCCCGGCATAAGTGATGCATAACCCGGCGTGAATGTCATATTCCAGCTCGAATTTCCGGTCGAGAACGTCAGATTTGTTGTCACATAGCCTGAGTTGAAAACCCTGAAAGTGTAGTTCAGTGAGGAATTGATTGCGACTGATTTTGAATGTGTGATTTGTGAGAAGTTGAACTGATACTGATTGCTGATCGTAAGATCGATACCGATATCCCTTGCACTATTTATGAAAGTGTAATAAGAAGATGAATATGGAACAGTGATCTGCTGACCGGTACCGTTAGTCTCAGTTCTGTTGACAGAGGCAGTGAAGTTATAATACCCTGACGGTAGGAATGTCTTACCTGAGGATGTGCTGAATACGAAGCTGGTTGTGTTTGTGGATATTGTCATATTGGTATTGACGATTTTTCCATTTATCTGGACCCAGTAACTTACACTGTAAGAAGGCTGTAATGTGATATTCATCAAATAGCTTGATACGAATGGAATTACAGAGACCTTGCTGAAAACTGCTGACCCGGAAACGTTACTGTAAGCGTAGACATTGTAGCTGCCGGAAGGTACCAAAAAGGAGTAAAATCCCGTCAGGTTTGACACTGTAACATTGTGGTAACTGCCATCCTCGATCTCAACGGTTGCAAAGGCAGAGGGTACCCCATTAAATGATACTGCCCCCGATAGCCTGGTTAAAATTACCTTCGCACTTACAGGTACTACAATATTTGATGATGAACTGATCTGAAGAGTGGATGTCCCGGATATCACGTAGTTCCCGGACACGTTTGAAACCCTGTCCACATAAAATATGTAATATTTACCCGCTGGAAGATTATACTGCCCAGAAGGCAGGCTGATAAGCGTACCGCTGTAATTGAGGTAATACGTCCCGCCTTTTATCCCGAGGCTGTTAGAGAGACTGACGGTGAAAGCCTGGGCATAATTTGGGTACAGAGTCTGGTTCCTGCTGATATATACGGTAGAAATATTTGCTCCAGTGGATGAGTAGCTGTAAACTCCATAAGTTCCAGGGTTCAGGTATGAATTGTTCTGCACCTGCGTTCCATTCCGCAGGAATATCATGGTTGCAAGGCTCCCTGCTGCTGTAAACTGGGAATGCATTCCAATTCCTATCACGCTTGTCATACTCGTATTTACGGGTATCGTGATTATGCTCGTCTCCGGGGTCGCTGATACCTCATTGCTCTTGATAACTACAGTATACAGACCCGATTTGATAGAGCCCTGTACAAGGCCGCTGCTTATTGTCAGATTGTAGTGATTTGATCCGGATAGTTGGAGAGTGCCGTTGAACGGGATCATGGTTCCATTTGTCTCCAGAAGGATAGTGGCAGTGCTCGAATATGGCTTGAGACCAAGGGAATTCACGCTGCTCGACAGTCCTGAACTCGCAACATTGTAAAATGCGGAATTGACCGTCACATTCAATGAGTTCTGGGCCCATGAAGGATAATAAAGAGCGGCAACGCCGTTTGATCCTGAAACTGCATAATAGACTGGAATATTGTCGCTGTAGAGTGTCACGACCGATCCTCCCACACCATACTGAGAACTGTAGGAAGACACCGCAGCAGAATCGTAGAGGTCAAGTGAAGCGTTTCCCTGTGATGTTAGCGGCATATTCAGTGACATGTTATAACTCAGGGTGACAGGTTCGAGTGAATAATAGAGCTGGCCTATTGAGACCCCGCTGGATATTATATTGTAGTTCCCGGCAGGGATCGTGAAGTTGGATGTGGAATTCGAAGAGAACACGTCTTCGAGGATAAGGCCACTACCCATGATCTCGTAGACGCCCGAGAAAACAGCCTTGGTTGGAATCGTGCTTGTCACAGATACGGTATATCCTGTGGAAGGTGTCACGCTTATGTATGTGTTCTTTACAATTTTCATTGTTCTGGCAAACACACCGCTGGAACCGTTGTATGAAACGGTGTAAATTCCAACTGGAACTGTCCCGCTGAAGTAACCCGTATCGGTGGTTGTGAAAACAGTAGCCTCATTCGTATTCCCGTCGAGGTAAAGAGAGACGTAGGACGGTGAACTCACTCCGGCCACCCTACCAGAAACCTGCACTGATAATGCAGGTGTGAGATTAAATGTCTGATTGAGTCCCCACGAAGGCACTGAAACCAATGTGCCCTGAATCGTGTTATTTAGTCCGCTTCCGTTCAATGAATATTGACCCGGCACAATCCAGAATATGGCTTTACCGGTGCTGTTTGTGTAATTCTG
>JAJYEP010000043.1 GCA_021785735.1 Thermoplasmata archaeon
TAGGAAAAAAGATATCTCATTAGAATATGTCGGTAAAACTGCGGAGGTTGCAGAGCCTGGTCAAATGCGACAGACTCAAGATCTGTTTTCGTAGGAATTCGCCGGTCCGAATCCGGCCCTCCGCATTCAAATTTTCAATACAGGAAACAGCCTTATACTTTGAACATATCGTAAATATATGATAGGAGTCAACGGAAAAGTTTTATGGGTTGATCTCACAGAATCAAGCATAAAAGATGAGAAAATTCCAGAAAGTGTATACAGGAAATATCTTACGGGTTACGGCCTTGGGGCGTACATCCTTAACAGGGACATGAAACCGCATTCTGATCCACTTGGTCCGGAAAACATATTCGGGGTTGTCACTGGAGTATTCAATGGGCACGCAGTACCGCTCGGTGGAAGGTTTCAGGTCGTAGGAAAATCGCCGATCACCGGTGGATGGGGCGATGCGAATTGTGGCGGTAAATTTGGGCCAGAGCTCAAGAATGCTGGTTACGACGCAATCTTCGTTCGTGGAATATCAAAGAAACCAGTATATCTAAAGATAATTAATGGTAAAGCAAGCATAGAGGATGCCCGCTCGCTATGGGGAAAGGATGCATATCAGACTGAGGACGAGTTGAAGAAGATCGATCCAAAGGGGCAGGCACTTGTTATAGGCGTTCCGGGTGAAATGATGCTGAACGTGGCGTCACTAATGAATGACTATGGCAGGGCTGCTGGCAGATCTGGGCTTGGAGCGGTTATGGGTTCGAAGAAACTGAAAGGTATATTTGTTAGGGGAACGACCAGGGTTCCGGTTTCTGACCCATCAATGCTGACTGAGACCATCAAAGACATTCAGATCCTTTTCAGAAAAAACATTGATCTTGCAAGACCATGGCAGCTATTTGGTACGACTGCAACGACAGAATCGTCACATCTCAATGGGGATACTCCAATCAAGAACTGGGCTGGCGTTGGTATTGTGGATTTTGGCGAGGAAAATGCAAGGAAAATAAGCGGGGAAGAGATCAGGAAGGATAAGCTTCAGTCTTACGGCTGTGCACAGTGCACATTGGCATGCGGCGGACATGTAAGGAGAAGCACCAGATTTGGAGAGATAGATGGTCACAGGCTGGAATACGAGGGAACAGGATCATTCGGCGGACTCAATCTCAACTCGGATCTTGATGCTATGGCAATGGCATTCGAGATATGCAACCGTGCGGGCATGGACATAATATCAGTCGGAGCCGTGATTGCCTTTGCAAACGAATGCTTCGAGAGGGGGATAATTTCTCAGAAGGAAATAGGATTCAATATCGGATTCGGGAATCCGGATGCAATAGTGCGCCTTACTGAGATGATAGGAAAGGGAGAGGGCATAGGGAAGATTCTGGGAATGGGATCAAAATACGCTGCATCAATATGGGGCAAGGGGAGCAGTCAGTTTGCAATAAATGTAGAGGGCCAGGATCTGCCGATGCACGATCCGAGACTGCTGCCCAGCCTAGCCACGACCTATCTTGCAGATCCGACCCCCGGAAGGCATACTGCCGGAGGAATCGGATTTGACGAGGGAGGGGAACTGACACTTCCTTTCGAGTATGATTTTCCACGGCAGAAAATCGAGAGATACCAGTACCACGGAAAGGGCAAGTTGCAGGCTCTCTCTGCGTACGGTGCACAGGTGTTGAATGCAACAGGAATGTGTCTTTTCTCGACTTCGGTGTGGCCCAATAGTTATCCGTACTCAAAGCTTCTGAAGGCAATCATGGGATGGGATATATCCCCGGAGGAACTGTTACAAATAGGAAAACGCATTCAGGTGCTGAGGCATCTTTTCAATTACAGGGAAGGAATCAATCCCGCTAAAATTGTGCCTCCGTCTAGGATGATTGGAAATCCTCCTCTTGAAAAGGGTCCTACTGCGGGTGTTACTGTGGACTACAGAACCATGGTCAGTGAATATCTCACGGAGATTGGAATCGATGAAGAAGGAAAACCTTTGCAGAATGTTGTAGAGGAACTCCAGATTGAGGTATAATCCAGATTGAACAATTTACACCAATAAAATTCTTCTCCAGAATATCTGGTTAAAGAATCAACACTATCCATAGTCGTTAAATTTATTTTAACCGCATTCTTAACATGCATAACATGAAATTCTCCAGGACCACAATCACCATCATTGTTGTTCTTGTTGCAGGAATACTGGTTGGTGTTTCTGCAGGGTATTATATTCCAAGAGGATCCGCCAGTCCCTCCTCAAGTGTATCGGTTTTCGCTGCAGGATCCTTGGAATATTCACTTGGCGATCACTTTAATCCATATTTCAGGAATTCAACTGGTATCAGCGTTGGCTCCACATTTTCCGGCTCCGTGAGTGGCGCAAGAAATGTTCAGAGTGGAATCCATTACGATGTATTTGTCTCCGCATCTGCCGCAGTTATACCGTCATTGCTAATGCCAAATTATACCGACTGGATGGTTATATTTGCGTCAAACGAAATGGCGATTACATGGCTTAATCCCTCGTATAATATTCCTGTAGGTGCTTTCTGGTTCGAGAACATTACTTCGCCTGGGGTGACAGTGGCTGCTTCCACCTCGCAACTTGATCCAAGTGGTTTCCAGGCCATAGAGATGATAAAGCTTGCCGGACTTCTCTATACTGGTTGGAATAATTCATCCTATGGTGCATATGTAAAGGAGGCCTTCGGCAATAACTTCTCTGCGTACATGAAATACAACGCGGCATGGAACAGCTGGTTCGGGAAAGAAGGATATCTGGAGAAGCATAACTATGGAGGAAATTATTCTAACAACGATTCTCTTGCTCTTTATGATCAGATATTCTTGTATATGCTTTCAAGGGGGGAAACCAAACTTACCACAGTCGAAATTGGCCTTGACGGACTTCTTGCAGCCGGAACCGCGGACTATGCTTTGACTTATAAATCGCAGGCAGTCAACCAGGGTCTCTCGTACTTTAAAAACTCTGATGGTGGGAATGGCCTCAGTTCCTGGATTAATCTGGGAAACATATCGGAGAGCCATGTTGAGTTTTATCAAATGGTGAACTCTACTGGACCGACTACCCCAGACGATAATATAGGTAATTTGCCAGGCGCTCCAATCTTGTATGCAGCAACTGTTCTTAATGGAACAGCAAATACGCAGGCAGCATATTCATATATATACTATCTGATCACTGAATCTGGACAGAAATTCTTGGCAAACAGCGACTTTGATCCCCTTCCCGTTGCTTTCGGATTTAATATTCCATATATTCCCGCTAGTCTCAGCAGTGCCATAGTTCCAATTCCGTCTTACATGCCTCAGTCTGCCTATGTTTAGAAATCTGTGTGCGATTCGTTGATCTGTAAATGATCCAAACATTCTTTTTAAAAGAGGTTATAAACCTCAAGCTATGAAGAACAGGCTACTTTACATTTTCTTCCCGTTCATAATCGTCTACCTGCTTTTTCTTGGACTTCCTCTGGTCAGGATGCTCACCTTCAACTCTCTGGGGTATTTAATTAGCGACACAAGTTCAGGAATACTGGCAAGCATTTATTATACCTATATCATTGCGCTTGCCGTAGCCTTAATCGCTGTTCTGTTCTCAATACCGTACGCATTCATATTTGCAAGAAAGAGAAGCCTTGGCTACCGCCTTGCAGACAGCATAATCGAGGTTCCGATAATGATCCCGAGCACTGTTGTCGGGGTTATGATGCTTATAACATTTGAACCGCAGATGCCTGTGGGGCACTTCATTGGCATGATCGTTCCTGAGTACACATTCTCAGATTCGCTTCTTGCAGTGATATTGACCCTCCTGTTCGTATCTTCTGCATACTCAATCAGAATAATCGGTGCAAGCTACAGGAGGGAAATCCTTCAGTACGAGGAGGTTGCGACAACGCTGGGAATAGACGAGATGAAGAGCTTCTTTCTGGTATCTTTGCCCATGTTAACCAAGTCGATTGTAAGGGGTGTAATTCTTTCATGGGCAAGAGCTATTTCTGCCGTTGGATCTATACTGATAGTTGCATATTACATCTATCCCGGTTTTCAGCAGATTGCCGGTGTTTTCATATACAGTCAGTTCCTGGGAAGTGGGCTTCCGCCTGCAGCTGCCTCATCAGCGATTCTTATAATTACTGGAATCATTGTTTTGGCTCTCCTGAGAATATTTGGTGGTAAGGATGCTTTTATCTATTGAGGATCTCAGTTTTACTCTGGGAAAATTCAAAATCAGCGTAGAAAATTTAGACATCCCAAGCGGCAGGAACTTTGTAATGGGGCGCAATGGTTCCGGGAAAACAACGCTTATGAAACTCATAAGCGGCATCTTCACTCCCACAGAGGGGAGAATAGAAATGAACGGTGAATCGGTAATTGAAAAGCCCTCGTGGGAAAGGAAAATTTCGTATATTCCGCAGGATCTGCTTCTGTTTCCCAATATGAATGTGGAAAAAAATCTTCGCTTTTCAATAGATCACGGCAGTGGAAATGACGGCATCTATAGACAGCTTATTTCAGAACTGGACCTCAAAGGACTTCTTGACAGGAAGCCAACAGAACTCTCTGGCGGACAGGCTCAGAGGGTGGCGGTGGCCCGTGCCATAATCAGTGATCCAGATATCGTTCTCATGGATGAACCACTGTCAATGCAGGATCAGGCATCAAGACTATCTATACTGTCGAGACTCAGGGAACTCATGGAGAAATATTCTTTCTCCATAATATACGTAACACATGATCAGACCGATCTGGATTTTGGTTTCGACACTCTGACATTTATGAATGACGGGCAGGTTGTTGAAAGCGTCAAATCCATGAACGAAATCTCACATGTCAGTAGCAGATCGATGCTGCGCTTCGGCAACACCATAATGTTGAACGGTGAATATTATGAGGTGAATGACGAATCATTCTCATTCTCGGAGAGAAACGGGTACCTTTTCAGACACTGGGAAAACCAAGAATACCATGTGTACCTTGTGAGGATTGATCAAAATGAGTATTTTCTTCGATCCTATCGCCTGCCAGATGGAAACCTCATAAACTTTCACTTAGACAGAATGAAAAAGATGGAACCGTAATCAGAGGAAAACCGTATATAATGACATTGATTGTATCACATAGGTGTTTCATGAGCTTTGGTGGTTTTACGGGTAAACTCCTGAGAGTGGACCTCTCAAAGGGGACGGTAAAGATTGAAGACACAAACATGCAATGGGCAAGAGATTATATAGGTGGACAGGGACTTGCAACAAGATATTTTGTCGATGAGGTTAATCCTAAGGTCGATCCGCTGTCGCCGGATAATCTCCTGATTATGGCTCCAGGTCCCTTGACTGGCACAAGTGCTCCGACAGCAGCAAGGTACATGGCAGTAACGAAGAGCCCGCTAACGGGCACCATTACCAGAAGCAATTCAGGAGGATTTTTTGGAGCGAAATTGAAGCATTCGGGTTTTGACATGATCATATTCAAGGGAAAGGCCGATCATCCGGTGTACCTCTATGTGCATGACGGAAAGGCAGAGATAAGGGATGCAACCCATCTCTGGGGCAAGGATGTTTTTGAAACGGACGACGAACTGAAGAGGGAAACGGGTGTGAACGTTTCGGTTGCGTGCATAGGGCCTGCAGGAGAGAATCTTGTTAAATTCGCGTCAATAATGAATGACAAGCATAGGGCAGCAGGAAGGAACGGCGTGGGAGCTGTGATGGGTTCAAAGAATCTTAAGGCCGTTGTCTCCTCAACCGGAAAAATGCCAATCATAGGCCACGCGGGCAGGTATAAAGGCACTCTCAGTGCGATGCTCAAAAAGATTAAGGAAAACCCGGTCACAAGTCAGGGACTTCCGGCCTACGGGACAGAGGTGCTGGTGAATATAATAAATCAGTCTGGAATTTACGGAAATAAAAATTACCTTGATTCGGGCGCGGACCCTCTGGCGGAGATGGTCAGCGGAGAGAATCTTGCAGCAACATACCTTATTCGGAACACTCCATGTTTTGCGTGCCCGATCGCATGCGGAAGAGTTTCAAGATATAATGAGAGAGAGACTGAAGGACCTGAGTATGAATCCACTTGGGCGCTGGGACCAAACGTTGGCGTCCATGATCTGTATCCAATAATAGCTGCGAACGATAATGCAGACAGGCTTGGGTATGATACCATAACCGCAGGAAATACGCTCTCTGCGGCAATGGAACTGTATGAGAACGGGAAGATACCGGACAAGAATGTTGGTCCAACCAAGCCCAAATTTGGAAACCAGTCGTTTGTACTGGAGGCAACCAGCAACCTTGCATACAGGAAAGGTTTTGGCAATGATCTGGCAGAAGGGTCGCTTAGGCTTGCAAGGAAGTATGGCGATGAGAGCGTTTCGATGAGTGTAAAGGGTCAGGAGGTAGCAGCCTATGATCCAAGAGGGGCTTACGGGATTGGGCTGGAGTATGCGACAAGCAATATAGGCGGATCGCACATGAGAGCCTATACAATATCCAATGAGATCCTGGGTGTACAGCCCGTGTCCAAACCGACAGAAAAGGAAGGAAAGGCTGCACTGGTCAAGTACGTGCAGGATTTCACAGAGGTGATGGATTCTTCAGGGCTCTGCCAGTTTCCGTCTTTCGCTCTGAATCTCGATGACTATCTTGCATTGATTAACGATGTGACCGGTTTCGATTACACAAAGGACGAGATCATGACTGCTGCTGAGAGGACGTGGAATCTTGAAAGGATTTTCAATCTTAAGGCTGGCATTAAGCCAGAGGACGACAAGCTCCCTGACAGGTTTGTGAAGGTTGCAATGGAGAAGGGACCGAACAAGGGCGGGACAATACCTTTGGACTACCTCCTTAAAGACTACTATAAGGTCAGAGGATGGGACGAACGCGGGTATCCTAAAAGCGATACCATCAGCAAACTTGGACTCAGCTATTACAAGATCTGATTATCCGCCTGCAACGGGGGGAAAGATATCAAGCAGATCACCTTTCCCCAATTTTTCCTTTACTCCATTTTTAAAGATTATGTTCTGTCCATTTATTAGTATAATGACATTTCCCCTGAGGCTTCCATCGCTGAACATCAGTTTGTTGAAGCTGTCGCCGTACTTTGAGGACAGCATCTGAATTATATCCTCAACAGTCTTCCCGTCTGCTTCTATTTCATCATCGATTTTTCCTGTAATCAGCCTCAGATTGGCATAATACTTGACTTTGGTCATGTAATTCCAACCAATCATTGATATTATTTAATACTTATGAAGTTTTGAACTCCTTGTGTAAAGCAAGTCTTCACTGGCATTTGATGAGGCCACATCAGACCAATCTTTGCCATACTGGTGACACAATCAGGTTGTTACTTCTCGGACGAAGAAACGCTGTAAGCCCCACTTGACGTTGATTATCTTTAGTGATACAGGAAGAAACACACTATCTCATCACTCAATCCACTTTGCAAATTTAACAGAAATTTATGGACTACTGAACACGATAACCCGAAAATTTTTTGGTTAAGAGTTCACTGAACCACTGGCTCTTCAGGATATCCAGGAACGGGGTCAGCTTTTCAATGCTCTCCTTGAGAACAAGAAAATCGTATTCTTCAAAGCCTATGGGAATAAAATCCAGCCCGTACATAGCGGCAACCTGTTTGATCGCGATACCAGCATCGGCTCTTCCGGATTTAACTGCGTTTGCCACAGCGTTGTGTGTCTTCACCTCGTACCTGAAATTTCTTATGGCATCTGATTCAATCCCATAGTCCCTCATCATCTTTTCAATGAGTATCCTCGTGCCCGAACCACTATTCCTGTTAACAAATTTTGCATTTTTGGCAACGATATCCGAAAAGCTTCTGATCTTCAGAGGGTTTCCCTTCATGACAACCATGCCCTGTTCCCTCCGGTAACCCTTGACAAGCACTGCTTTTTCGTTAAGTCTGGTGTCTTCACTGAAATTGTTGTATTCCAGAGTTGCTGGATTGAGGATATGAACTCCTGCCAGATCCGCCTCTCCTCGTTTTATTGCCGCTACACCCCCCAGTGATCCAACATTGATGATCTTCACATTAAGATCGAGCCTGTGAAATACGGCATCAAGAGCAACATCGTGGCTTCCTATAAAATTCAAATCCGGGACAAGTACATCCTGTGAAAACAGGGTCACATCAATTTCCTCATTTTCATCAATGAATGATCTGTCTCCGTATGAGGATATATATCCGTCGGATCTGGTAAGCCTGGAAACGCTTCCCGAATCTCCGAGCAGAGGATATGCAACCGTCCCGGAACGGTTGACAAGACTCACTGGAATCAGGTTGAGTTTACCGAGTGAGAGGCCTATCCTTACAGGCACCCTTGCTCTTACTTTCCTGACCGACCTCTTTAAGTGTGCTGCGTTCAGAAGAACCGGAAGAAAAATGGTCTCGAACACCATGACTGCGGAAACAGGAAACCCAGGCAATCCGTAGACCACTTTTCCGTTGCCTGAAGCAAGTAGGGTTGGTTTTCCAGGTTTGATCTCCACTCCGTGGAATAAGATACCGGGGTCCAGATCACCCAGCACCCTGTAAACCATGTCGCCCTCGCCGGCCGAAGTGCTTCCGCTAGTGATTACAACATCATATCTCTTGACTAGATCATCAACGGTGTTTTTGATGAGTTCCATATCATCCCTAATAATCCCGACATATTCAGAATCGAAGACTCCGTACTGATCCAGCATGGTTTTTATTGTTATTCCATTTGACTCGTAAATCATTCCCTGCGGTAGTTTCGTCCCGGGTTCAACGAGTTCATTACCGGTGGACATTATGCCTATCCTCATTCTACGATATACGCTGACTTCATCAACACCAGTCGAACTGAGCACAGCAATTTCCCTCGGTCCAAGAGGAGTATCCTTTCTTAGAATCATTTCCCCCATGGAAACATCAGTTCCAGACAGTGATACATTCTCACCGGGTTTCACTGATCTCATTATCTCAACAGCATCACCGGTTTCCTTTGTATACTCCGACATCACAATCGCGTCAGAGTTGAACGGTACAATCGCTCCAGTGGCTATCCTGAAACATCCCCCCTCCTTCATGAGATTCTTGGGTGGTTCACCAATCACAGAACTCCCGACTATCTCAAGTTTCACAGGATGATCCTGTTCTGCGCTTTCGACCGACGATGAATAAACTGCAAAGCCGTCCACCTCAGACCTGTCAAACGGCGGTGAATCAATGGGCGAATAAACGTCATCAGACAGAACTCTTCCAAGGGCACTAGAGGTCTTCATCCGTTCAGTTTCCGTGATTTTCTTTGTGTACTCATCCGTCAACCTTATTGCTGTCTCCACTGTTACCAGTCTGTGAAATATGACCGCCATCAGAACACATCTCCGATTACTGTTACATTCACTGTTTCACCCTCTTCTATTCCTTCTACATTTTCCGGTATTATGGTGAGCCCATTTGCATTAAGCAGAGATGATAGTATGCCTGATCCTGTTATTCTAAGCGGTTCCGCCACCATTCCGGACTCGGTATTGCGCAGCCTGACTCTGAGATAGGAGCGCATGGAATCCCTGTTGGCTACCCTTTCAGAGATTCTTGCCATAACGGAAACCCTGGAATACTTGAGACCAATAATCCGCTCTAAGTAATACGGAAGAAAAGCCTCGACAGAGATGAGGGCTGCCACTGGAAGGCCTGAGACTGAAAATACAGGTATTCCGTCAAGATCGTAAAGCGAGATTGTTCTTCCAGGTTTGATTCGTACGCCTCCAAAAATCGGGCGCCCAATCTCATCAAGGACATCAGGGACAATATCTCTCATTCCCAGACTTGTTCCGCCCGTTATTACAAGCAAACTGAACTGATCTTTAATTTCCATCAACT
>JAJYEP010000044.1 GCA_021785735.1 Thermoplasmata archaeon
GGGTCAGGGCTATGCTGAAATTATTCTGCACAAAACCTGAGTTGACGTAGGATATATTGTAAGTTCCAGATGGAAGGTTTTCTGTGTAGTTTGTTCCGTATAGCGAAAGTGTGTTCGCGAAATTAGCAGGGAAGATATCATTTGTAAAATTCAAGTAATTTACCGGGACAGAAAGGTTCGGAAAGCCGTAGGTAAGATTGAATGAATTGATGGAATTTATTTCCATCTGGTACAGGACCTTTGCAAATACAGGAATAATCACAGAACTATTGGCCGGTATGCTAAAATTGACTGCTCTCGAATAGAAGTCCTGAAATTCCATTATCAGCTGGTAATTGCCAGCATAATCCAGCGACAGAACAGATTCACCAGAAGTATTGGTCGAATTGATTGTTCGATAATCGATTCCATTGATTCGAACAAAAACTTCATATTTACTGTTCTTAACAGGAGATTTCAAATACTCAGGCTTGAGGATCACATTGTATGGATAGTAGCCATCAGAGGTTCCATTGCCAGTGAGATTCCCCGTTATGTTGGACGGACTGACACCAGGTATTCCAGTACCGTTGGCAGGATACCACGCAGTCAGATTATCTCCTATAGAATTTACAGGTGTGAGATAAACTATAAGTTCAATAATTCTTGATACAACAAAAATGTTGACAGAATTGTTAGTGTAAAATCCTGAAGCGCTGGTCACAATATGGTAAGTGCCAGGGTAGAAGGTCATATTGAATACTCCTGTTGAGTTCGTAACGTTTCTCTCGTTATACGATGTTATATTGCCACCATAAATTATTAGACCAGCAGCTGCAATATGTGAATGGTCAAAACTGTTCTCCACCAAACCGGTGAGATTACCATAGAACTTACTCAGAGGAGACATTGTAATATTGACGAGTTTTGTTGAGGTTGAAGAAGCATAGAATTTGACAGTGCTCGATTCATAGACCCTGGACTCCACAAGAAGATCATAATTCCCGATATAACTTACTGGAAGCGAGTAGGTACCGTCCTGTGTGGAATTAACCTGAGTCGCATAGTACTGGCCAAGCACACGTATTAAGAAATAAAATGACTGGTTGGCGACAGGCATGTGCTTCCAGCCGAATATGTAACCATGAATTACATAGGAACCATCCGTGGAGTAATTTAGTGATGAATTGCTCAAGGGAAGTTTGTTTGTACCATTAATGTATCCAGGGATTGAGGTGTTGTTCAGCTTGGTTCCTACCGGAAATGGATCTATTGGCGTCAGCCTTATCACAACACCGGAAATGTCATGCGTAACCTGCACGGATGTTGTATTTCTATAGAAGCCTGGAGCAGAACCCTGCAATATATTAGTTCCGACTACAGCATCAACCGAATAGTTCCCGGAAATGTTTGTTTTACCAAGGTAATGAGAAGTGGCATCAACAACGGAAGCACCAGGTATAGGATTGTTCTGTTGGGTAAGTACCGTACCGTTAATGGTGATATTTCCCTTCTGAAATAATGTCAGATTGTAATCCGTAACATTAAATCCGTGCACATACACAGTTGACGGCTCCGGAAGATTAGCGAATCCCGGCTTAGAAACAGTTATATTATAACTTCCGTTATAAAGAGATAAATCATATTTAGATGCCTGATCACTGGAAACTGAAATGCTGTAGATAGGGCCAATGAAATTTATGCCTACATAAGGTAAGAGGCTGGATGAGAACAGTGTGTATCCGGAGAGATTGTACTTCAGTGCAGGACTAAAACTCAGGTTTTCCCACAATAGCCTTCCAGTAAGATCCACATGCACAACTCTCTGGTGAAAATCGATTGGTTTGTAAGTAAGATTTCCGTATCCTCCCTTCAGTGTTTCAAAACTGTAAAATCCTGAATTATTGGTCCTCAATACGACAGCCAGCGGATACAAAGCAACAATAAGTGTGGTATCCAAAAGAGGGGATTTTGTGAGCGAATTGCTCAAAAAACCCTCTACAGTAGTATTGACATCACCTGTTACATGAAAATCTGTATAATTGGAAGTAAGGTTGCCTATATTTCCAACATCATTTGTCTGGTTGTTGAAAAAAATGAAGTTGGACAGATTGACCGGAGGAAGACGTGGGACCTTAAGCAAAGTAGTCTGGGCCGCAGGATATTCAAAGTTAAAGAATATGAAAGTGGAGGAAAGGATAACAACAGCCACTATTGCCAGAGCAACAGGCTTTCTTTTGTTCACGGCAAAAACATATGCCATCATTATATAACATTTTTGGGACAAGTCCAATTGGATAACCTGCATTAACGTTTTACATAGATATACAAAACAGAATCTCTTTATAAATGTCCAATCTGTGAGCCTGTTAATGAAGCATGATATTAAAATTAAGATACCGGTAGGTTAGCGTTCAGCACTGTTGAATCAATCTACCTCATTTTCACCGCAACACCTTTCTTGAGGTTGGTCATGGCATCAAAGGGCATCTTTGCAATTCCGACTCCCCTTACTTCACCATCATGCACAACGACAACCTCATCCTCAGGTCTGATATCGGGTGTGGCATAATTTACGCCCATCGCATATATATTGGCTGTGGGCTTGAAATCGTCGATTTCAACTATAAATTTATTCTCCTTAACGAACGCTTCAGCAAAGGCACGGTTTATTGCAAATTTTCCGAGCTTATTGTTGTAAGCTAGCAAGGTTTTACTACCATCAGTAAACATTTCCTGGTTGTAACTCCTTGTGATTCTGGCCTTTTCCAGATATGGAATAATCCAGTACCCGAACTGGAAGGCTGCCATGTTCCTGAAGTCATCACTTCTTCTTTGGGAGTTACTGAGATGATTTTTGGAGAGCATCCCCTCGATGGTCTCCATGAGAATGTCCAAATTGCGATCCTCTGTGGTTCTTCCTATAATGAACACTGTGTCCTCGGGAATGGACTCTCTTATGAACTCCAGATCATCATTAATATAGGCAATGACTGACTTATATTTATTGCGGGAAAAATAATCTGAAATCAGTGTTTTGATCATCGCCTTTTCATCTTCGTACCATCTTCCAATCACCGGAATGTCATAAAAGGCTGGTGGATAGAATTCTTCAAGTTCGCGAGGAACAAGTCCTACCGGGGAAGTTACGATTATTTCATGCAATGATGGCCTAAAATTATGTATTTTTTCGATAATTTTTTTATGGGATTTCGAAATCGAATAAGGTTTCTTTGCCGAGCATGGAAGAATAAGTGCTACATTAGGTCCTTCCGGTTTTTTGTAAACTTGACTGATCCTTTTACGGTACCTATCGATATCAGGTCTGTATAAGGATTCGATTGAATTAGCCATAATATAATCTGTTCTGGACGGGAAATGTTTTTCGATCTGTTCATAATAGTCAGAATCGGCAATTCTAATGATTTCGACAGCCTTCGATGAGAAAGAAAACTTCTCTGCGAGTTCCCTTATAGTGCCATTCAGAATGGATTTACTCCCTAAATCTATAATATGTTCTGTGAATTTTGAATTCTCATCCGCAGTGTTCACTCCTGATTTATCCCTGCCCACTGGGGTATAGATGATTCCCTTTAGGGACTCGTGCTGAGGTAAAAAATCATCAAAAACAGAGATTCCCACGTAAAGAAGGGCCGGAACAATATAAGGATCCGAGATTCCAGGGGCGTAAATCAGCCTTTTAAAATTGTTCTTCTGGTGGAATTCAAACAGTTCCTTCATGAAAATCTTTGGTCGCTGGATGAGTTCGATGGCATTGGCAAAAGTAACAACGTCTTCGTTATTAATAAGGCCGACCGGTGATTGAAGATCGAATTCTTTCCATATCGCTGCGGATTTCTTAACTAGTCTATCGTTGGAAACACTCAGTGTTTTGTCAACAGTGCCTAACGGATTCATTCGGCTTTCAATCATGATAGGATAATGTACCCCTCTGTCCGTTACGCCTGATCTTGAGTAGCCGAATATTCTAGTATCGTTTAGCACGTGTGGAGTATTGACAGGATCAAAATAATGATGTTGTTACATCGTCTGACACACTAGTCAACCAGATGTCTGTGATGAAAATCCGCGATCAAAAAGATTAATTAAATGTTCTCACTGCCATGTCCATTCAGGCAGGTTTTGATTAAAATTGGATAAGAGAAAGATTGAGGCTGAAAAAGATAAATCATCAGCGGGTAATGAAAAGATAATACTGTTACCCGGAGACTTTCTTTCCACTGCCGAAGAATACGTTCCAGGCGGTAATGCTCTCGAGGAGAATGGAAACCTTTATTCAACTGTTGCGGGCATTAAAAAGATGAATGATGATACTCTCGTTGCAGACGTAGTTACCGGGAAGAAGAAAGTGCACATATCGGTTGGAGATATTGTATACGGTCAGGTAATCAAGGGAGACCGAGGAATGTTCTTCGTACGTGTGGGTGCAGTGTATAAGAAAGGAAAGGGTGTCAAGGAAGTGGATATGGTTGGCGGCCTTAGAATGGACCGGGATCGTGATCAGGGACATTCTCCAGAAGTCAGAATAGGTGACATTATAAGGGCGAAGGTGACCAGAAATGATTCATACTTTGATATTACGATTAATGGTACTAGACTGGGAGTGATAAAAGCTCTCTGTTATCGGTGCAAGAACGAACTCATATTAACTAAGAACGGTCTCTGGTGCGATAACTGCGAAATCTATGAGAAGAGAAAAGTAGCCCCGGATTACGGAAATGTGGTACTGGAGGATGAATTAAATGAAAACAGGTGAAAGTAAAAACATTGGAGATGTAGAGCGACTTAATCGAGAACTCACCTCGATGCGAAGAGAGCTTGATGATGTTAAGGAGATTATCCGTGGACTAATCAAGGTGATTATGAGCAAGGAAGGGGAAATGGAAGAGGATGAATATAACTGAGGTCGAATGAAATGATAATGCCTATGAAAATGTTGGAAGAAAGTCTGAATAAGAAAGTTTCGTTACTGCTGAAGGATAACAGAATTCTTCAGGGTATTCTTTCCGGTTATGACGATTATATGAATATGGTACTGGACGAGGTTGAGGAAAGCGGTGACAACGTAACAAAGAAAATAGGTACGGTCGTCATAAGAGGAAGTAACGTGGTCAGAATAGTACCGCTGTAATAATTTCAAACGCTCACCTTCGGTTCAGCCAAAGTAATTTTTCAATTTATTCTCTTTTAGAAACGTTTTTTGGAATTAACAGCAGTAATCACCAGGGATAGTGCAAACTCAATATATCGATCTGTAATAGTCATTTATGAACATCAGGGAACCTGCAGTTGCGGGAAGTTTTTACCCGGAAGAGAGTTCAGATCTCAGAGCCATGATAAAGGCGATTGAATCAAGGTCAAAAAACACTGTCCCGGAAGGAGATGTTCTGGGAATAATAGTTCCGCATGCGGGATATATTTATTCTGGAATTATAGCAATGGATTCGTTCAGGATTTTAAGTCATGTTGCAAAGAGAACTTTTCTCATCATCGGTCCAGATCACAGTCTGCATAATTTCAATCATTCTATACAATCCAGCGGTTACTGGAGAACACCATTTGGGGATGCTCGGATTAATCATGATCTGGCCCGGCAAATCCTCGACCATTCTGAAAATATAGTTGAGGATCCAGTTTCCCACAGGTACGAACATTCCATAGAGGTGCAGATACCGTTTCTTCAATATATGTTCGGCGACTCGTTTGATTTCGTCCCAATAGCGATGGGCGACCAGTCACCAGATTCGATTGCATTACTTTTTAACGCTATTTCCTCTGTAAGTAGTGATTTCATAATCATAGCAAGTTCTGATCTGACACACTATGAGAGCGAGCAGGTAGTGAAGGAAAAGGATCTCCGTCTTCTTAGAGACGTCGTGAACCTTGATCAGGAAAGTTTCTACAGCACTTTGCACAATTATCATGTAACTGCCTGTGGTTATGGAGCAATTGCCACGCTCATGATGTTAACCAAATCAAAGAAAGGGAAGATTTACCTCATTGATCACAATACCTCTGCCAGCGCTTTTGGCGATCGGGAACGAACGGTGGGTTACGCATCTCTGTATGCGTACACGACATTATGAGAATGGCGGTCAAAGTTCTTAAGCCAGAATTTAATGGTTAGTGAATGAGTTATCATCCTGCAGAACTATTTGAGGTGCTCGATTCAGGCAAAATAAAATGCACAGCCTGTTCAAGATACTGCGTTCTATCGGATGGGCAGAAGGGTTTTTGCGGCGTCAGAATTAATGATTCGGGCACTCTGGTGTTGTCTGCTTACGGAAATCCCATGGCCATACAGGTGGACCCTATAGAAAAAAAACCAGTACTGCATGCTTTACCGAATTCAACAATTCTTTCAATCGGAACCAATGGATGCAACTATGCATGTAAATATTGCCAGAACTGGGACCTGAGCCAGACACGTGAATCTGGTAACAGCAATTACAGCCCAGAAATGATAGTCGAACTTGCTTTAAAATACAACACCCGAGGTATAGCTTTCACCTACAATGAACCAACAATTTTCGTGGAATATGCCATGGATATCGCAAGAATTGCAAAGAGAGAAGGATTGAGGACAATTTTTGTCACGAATGGCTCAGAATCAGAGGAAGCTGTACATTTCATTGATAATATGCTTGACTTTGCTACGATAGATTTCAAGGGCAATGGGGCCGTTGACTTCTACAGACGGTTTATTTCTATGCCCACTTCGGAGGGAATTTATGATACAATTGATCGGATGATGAAGGCTGGGATTCATGTGGAAATAACCGATCTCGTAGTACCGGAAGTAGGTGATTCACTTAGAGAGGAAAGAAATATGCTTTCCAGGATTATAGATATTGCAGGTTACGAAATACCGGTAAGTTTCCTGAGATTCCACCCCGATTACAAAATGAACAATCTTTCTGTAACACCGGTGGAAACCCTTATCGAGCACAGGAACCTTGCAGCAAGCCTTGGTATGAAATTTGTCTATATAGGCAATGTTCCCGGATCTGGCTATGAGGATACCATATGCCCCGGATGTGGAAACGTCGTTGCAAAAAGAAACGGTTTCAGAACATACGACATTCATATAGATAGGGAAGGAAGATGCGCATACTGCGGATATGATCTGCATTTCATCATGAATTAGTTGCATTTCATGGAAGAATTTATTATAGATGATAAGACATAACCAAGTATGGTATACTCTTCAGAGATAAGCCGTAACAATCCTGGATTGTTCATATTCCTGATCGATCAATCCAGGTCAATGAGCCATAAAATTGGTGGGAGCAGCAGATCGAAGGCAGTGGAAGCGGCAGATGCTGTCAATCGGCAGTTAAATGAAATTCTCAATAGGTGCACTAAATCAGAGGGGGTGCGTGATTATTTTGAGGTCGGGATAATTGGCTATGGTTCTGGCAGGGATCAGGCCATATCTTTGATTAGGGATGCAGAGATCGTCCCCATATCTGAACTGGAGAACAGGATAATAAAACTGGAGAAAAGAAAGCAGGCCATTGACGGGCAAGAAGTTGACTTTGATTTTCCGGTCTGGTTTGAACCAGTCGCTGCAAGCGATACTCCCATGGTTAAAGCGCTTTCCACAGCCAAGGAATGGACCGCATCCTGGGTTAACAAGCACATGAATTCATATCCCCCGATTATTATAAACCTGACAGACGGGGAAGCGACTGACGGGGATCCATCTTCCGCGGTCAATGATATCAAGGAAATTGCCACCTATGACGGGAATGTTCAATTGTGGAACTGCCATCTTTCGGAATCAAAGGTTACGCCTGTTTCATTCCCTTCGAATGAAAATGAACTCCCGGAGGATAAGTATGCCAGGAAGATGTTCGATCTTTCCAGTGAGCTCCCAGACTCCATGATTGCCATAGCAAAAGAGGAGTACAAGAATATATCCAAGGGCGCTAGAGGTTATGTTTTCAACGCTCAGCTTGAAGACCTGATAAAACTCCTGGACATCGGAACCCGTGCAATATCTTCCCTGATGAAATGATAACAGTCAGGGAGTTTCACTCGCCCAAACTGGGAAGCAGGGAAACTGACTATGAAGACGCCTCTGCCTATGACCTTGAACTTGGCAGGTTCGCCGTAGCGGACGGTGCAAGCGATTCCATATTTTCTGGACTGTGGGCGAGGTCTTTATGCGAAACATTTGTAAATTCAAATTTAAGAACAGATAATGAGGAATCATTCATTCACAACCTTGTCAGAATATCGAGGGACAAATGGTATCGAGAAATAAAGTGGGATGAACTGAAACTTTTTGTTAAGAACAAGGCCATAAATGGCTCATTTTCCACGTTCATAGGTGTGGAAGCAATTCACAACGATTCATTCGACAGGCTCAGGATCACTTCTGTCGGAGACAGCTGCTTTCTTTACGTCGATGGGGGTCAGCTTTTTTCATTTCCGCTTACCAAACCATCAGAATTCAACATTTCACCCATGCTCATATGGAGTGGATACGGCGCCCCCTTTACCTCGGAGTTCAGATGGAAAAGTCCTGTTTACAAATCGCTTAGTACAGGTATCCCCGGGGATGAGTTCGTTCTGGCAACCGATGCCATGTCCAAATGGATTATGGAGTTTTATCCTGAATCGTGGAAAGTAATACATGAGGAAAATCTTAGAGAATTTTTCGAGGAAGAAGTAAGGAAGAAGCAGATTAGGAACGATGATCTTACCCTAGTCTCTGTTACCAGGCAAAATGATCAGTAGCTGAGCAAGGTCGAAAGGGTGAACCCCGTCCAGCTGGGATCATGATTCACATACTCCACCAAAATATCTGTAAGTTTCCTTGACACCTTCCCCTGTCTGCGCAAATCAGAAATCAGCCTAGATTTGTCAGGGGAAGTAAAGTCGGAGGTTTTGAAAAGTAGTCTGTCTTGGTCGCCTCCGTTGTATTCCCACAATTTTGGGTTTACTGAAACTGCTAGGATAGAAAGATATATCACAAGGACGGAGAAATTATCAATCCTCTCGTTGAATTCATCCCCTCTGGATGGATGCTGAAAATTCTCATGTCCTTTTTCATTTGATTTCTTGCCTTTCAGCGGTGGAACATAGAAACCATCATAGTCTATTAGCCTGATATTGCCGTCTGGGGTTACAAGAATGTTGTCTCCGGAAAGGTCACCATGTGAAACATGGACTTTCTGCATCTCGATTGAGGCCCGTAAAAAGTTGTTTGCCAGTAACGTCATAATCTTAGTGTTTTTGAGATTAATGGAAATAAAAGTGTTCAAAGGCATGCCCTCTGACCAGTCCATCAAAAGAACCGGGAAATATTCATTTGGTTTCTGTAAGGTCCTGACTGCTTCTGTATAGTACCTGAAATTCATGAGAAACGGGAGTTTGACCTGAGAGAGGTACCAGCTAATGTAAAAATAACGCTCAGCCAGGTCAGGTGCGGCCCTGGTAAAACATTTCAATGCAGATTTCTTCCCGTCAAAATTCATTCTGAAGACAGTTCCAAAGTTTCCGGAACCGAA
>JAJYEP010000045.1 GCA_021785735.1 Thermoplasmata archaeon
ATACCGACAGGAATGAAAAAGATTCAACCGATCAGGAGGGGCTGATCATGCCGGATTTCTCTAAAACAAAATACGGTTCAAAACTTTTACTCAGATACAAAGGCATTGATATTCCCTGTACCTTCATCAATGTGGAAAAGGGAATACTTACCGTCAAACTGGAGAATGGTTACAATGCTGCCTTCCTGGACGATTCCATTGAACTGATCAATTCTGAGCCTCCACGGGCAGCAAGGAAGAAGGATAACAGATCAAGAGTCGTGGAATCCGGCATAAGTATTCTGTCAACAGGTGGTACCATAACCAGCAAGATAGATTACAGCACCGGTGCCGTCAGCCCGTCGGAAGATATTGACTGGGTGCTGGAAAACGCCGGCATGGAATCAGAGAAGGAGACCATCGATTTCAGCATTATTGAAAGTGTGCTGAGCGAAAACATGACACCCTCTCACTGGATCAGGATAGCATCAGGAATAAAGGAGAAGATGGAAAAGGGGAACGGGATCGTTGTATTCCATGGCACTGACACGATGTCTTATACAGCGTCTGCAATATCATTCATGTTTGAATCCCAGACCAGACCTATTGTATTCACCGGCTCTCAGCGGAGTTCAGACAGGCCGAGCAGTGATTCCTACCTTAACGTTGAAGGGAGCATAGCAGTTGCCAAAACCAATCTGGGGGAGGTTGCAATAGCGATGCACAGAAATTCCTCCGATGGCGAAATTTCGGTTATAAGAGCTGTCAGGTCAAGAAAGATGCACACTTCGAAGAGAAGTGCTTTCAAGGCAATTGATGAGAAGGAAATAGCGTTTTATGCTGACAAGAAAGTCGATTTTGTCTCCAGCTACAGGAAAGTGTCAGATAAAATAGAGGTATTTTCAGAACTGGAACAGAAGGTCGGCATGATATATTTCTATCCGGGGATTACTCCATCTGACTTCGAATCCATCAGCAGCGGAAAGAGATCCATGATCATAATGGGGACCGGTCTAGGGCACGTTTCTGAAGAACTCATAGGGTCCATAAGAAGACTTATCAGAGACGGTACCAGATTCGTGATGACTTCACAGTGCTTTTCGGGAAACGTGAACCCCTATGTTTATTCGACCGGGAGGAAACTGAGGGAAGCCGGTGTTATGTATTTTCAGAACATGCTTCCGGAGGTTGCGTTTGTCAAGTCAATGTATGTCTTAGGTAAATATGATGATGACGAGTTTGAAAAAAGGATGTCTGAAAACATTCGCGGCGAGATCAACAGCAGGATCACGGAGAGATCAGAATGACTGATGATAAGATAGGGCTGGAGATACACATCCAGCTCAACACAGGCAAACTCTTCTGCAGATGCGGAATAGAGGGAAAATCGTTCAGGGGGGATAAGATCTCAAGGAGGCTGTTTGCAACCACGGGTGAGATGGGAATCACAGATCAGGCCGCAGGTTTCGAGAAAGGGAGGGATCGCCGTTTTTCATATTCCATTTCGGATAACACCTGTCTTGTGGAAATGGATGAAGATCCTCCGCATTTCATTGATCCCGATGCTCTTGAAACAGCCCTCGTGGTATCAAAGAAGCTGGGATGCGTGATGTTTGACAGGATATGCACCATGAGGAAGATGGTGATAGACGGTTCCAACACATCCGGATTCCAGAGGACTGCACTCATAGGCATAGGTGGAGAGATAAATACCTCGAGGGGAAATGTTAGAATCTCAAGCGTGTGTCTGGAGGAGGATTCTGCCAGAAAGAGTGAGGAGGATGGCAGGATGGTCACATACTCCCTTGACAGGCTTGGGATCCCTCTAATAGAGATATCCACGGAACCTGATATCATCGACGAGGACCATGCCGTCGAGACGGCAAAGGCGATATCATTTCTTGTCATGGCGTCAGGAAAATTCAGGAAATCTGCGGAAGCTATAAGGCAGGATGTTAACGTATCATTCGGCAATGGAAGGATCGAGATCAAGGGCGTATCGAAAATTTCCGAGATAAGGGATGCCATAAGGGCGGAGCGGGAAAGAAATAAATGGATTGCAGATGCCGTATCGATCATCAGGGAGAAGGGTTCCGTTGAAGAGAAAAGCATATCCTTCAGGGATTACACTCCGCTGTTCCTTGCAACCAAAAGCAAAATGATCAGGGATTCTGTTTCCAGAGGAAATTCTGTGCTCATCTCCCCTGCCAGGAATCTCTCAGGTTTGATGAAATCGGGCAGGTTCAGGATCGGAAGAGAGATTGCCGACTCTCTTCATTCCCTAGGAATAAATGGCATGATCCACTCAGATGAGCTACCAGGTTATGGCATCGACGAGACGGAAGTGCAGAGGATCAGGAACGGGATAGGCATCAGTGAAAATGACGGTTTCATGATTGTGCTGGCAGAGTCTCAAAGGGCTGGAGAAATTGAGAAGACTGTAAAAGATAGGCTGGCAAAACTTCTGTCCCTGGATCTATCGGAGACAAGGGCCATGAGAAAGGACGGTACCACAGTTTTCATGAGGCCGCTGCCCGGTAAGGAAAGGATGTACCCGGAAACGGACATTCCCTACATTTCATATGATCCCCATTTTATAGATGAGAAGGCGGCGAGCCTCCCCTCGACAATAGATGAAGCCTCAAGCAAACTTTCCAAAAAATACGGAATATCCATTCAGGACAGCAGAACAATATACACTGAAAATCTTCTTTCCTTTTTCGAGAATGTTGTCAGGGCAACAGAAGATGCCAGGTGGTCAGCCAGGTTCATTCTTCAGAGGAAAGGAGAACTTGAGGAAAAGAGCGGGATGACAATTTCAGACAATGAACTGATTGAGGCACTCATTAAGATGAGAGAACATGGTTTAAGGAAAGAGTCCCTGGATCTGGGAATCTCAACGATGTATGAAGACGGATCAAACATAGATAAAATTCTGGAGTCAGACTCCCTGAAGCCTCTGGGAAATGATGAGATCAGAAAGATCATAGAAGAGATAATTTCTGAGGACGGAAAGGAATCCAGCACGGGACACATCATGGCTGCATTCAGGGAGAAGGCGAAGAGGCCTTATGATCCAAAAACGGCAATAGAGCTAATCAGGAAAATTACTGGCAGATGACGTGTGGTTTCCTTTTAGGTAATTTCAGGCGCCCTCAACCCACATTCAGTTCGCAGAACTTCCATTGTTCAAAATTTTTCTATGCGGGTAATGAATTGCAGGAAAACAAAATTATTAGAGTGATGGTCAACCTGGATGGATTGCCCTCAAAAATAGCCGTGTGTCTCTGGACGTGGAGCAAATGACAAGCAAAAAGGTGCTCCAGATACTTTCAGGGAATATTCATTATCCAGTATTGCAGTGCACCAGTATTCGCAAATATTAAAATAATCAGGCGGCAATATCTAACGGATAAATGTGTCTGCTGATTTGCTAAAAACAAGGATGGTCATCAACGACGACAAACCCTTCAAAAATCCCCTTGTAATAGGCGGTTTTGTAAGCTCAACTCCTGCTGGTGTCCTTTCAATGAGCTACATCATAGAGCAACTGGGACTGGACCAGGTTGGTCACATGCGGTCTTTTTATATCCCACCGGTAGCGGTTTTTGTTGGAAAGAAGTTAAGAAACCCCTTTCGGATTTATACCAATGAGAAGAGAGATCTTGTTGTATTAATCTGTGAAACCCAGATTGAATATGAAGGACTTTACGAGATCGGCAGTGTAATCGTCGAATGGCTGCAGTCAATAAAACCCTCGGATATTCTGATTATAGACGGAGAAATGGTTGCAGTGCCTGTAGACGATGGAGAGGTCTATGGCGTTGCCGGACCTGAAAAACTTACACTTTATGAGAAAAGCGGCATTAAACCTGCAAACTCTGCTTTAATAGGCGGAGTCGGAGGTGCTATTATGAATCAGTGCATTGAGAAAGGCATCGGCAGTTCTGCCCTGATCACGGAATTTGCCACAACGATTCCTGACCCGGACGGGGCACTTCGCCTCATAAATGCACTCAACGAAATCTATTCGCTCAATATTCCAGTGGAAGTGCTTCAGAAGTCGGTCGGTGAACTTCACAAACAGTTGAAAGAGCTTTCAGACAACATCTCTGCCATGAAGCCTGGCACGACAGGAAATACGGAACGGATGTACGGTTAAACGTTGTCTGCGAGGTGCAAATATGGGAATCCTGCAACTACATGGATTACACAGTTTGTTTTGTCGCTGGTGTAAGTGCAATGGACAACCGGGAAATATTAAAGAAGTCCTTCTATCAAATTTTACTGATTACTGTCCAAGCCAATAAAATAGGCACAAAATAAATGCTTAAATATCGTCTTACAATCCTGTAGCATGGTAGACGGATACATCGTCCTCGCAGTAGTTTTTGTACTGTTGGTACTGGCCTTGGTAGGTTTGTTTTCCGTTCTGCCCTCAATAGGCTTCAGGAGATATGATAAGAACAGCAGGGTCACTCTGAAGCCTTCAGACATTATTAGAAATCTTGCCAATGAATCGGATCCACCAGTAAAGGATTCCACATACAGGGAGCCTTACGAGAGTGGTGAGAAGGCCAGAGGACAATTTGGCAATTTCGTGAATATTCAGTACTATGTTGTGATTCTCTTGTTCATACTGTTCGATGTCGATATGGTTTTGCTTCTGGCATGGGCGTTTGATTTTTACTCCCTTGGGATTTATCCGTTCATTGAGACGATAATCTTCTTGCTGATGCCATTTTTTGCAGTTTATTATGCCTTTAAGGAAGGATACATGAGGTGGCTTTCTTGAAAACAGGAGAAACCGGTATACTCACAACTACGATAGATAAAGCTCTTGAATGGGGACGCAGTAATTCCCTGTGGCCCCTCACGTTCGGTCTTGCTTGCTGCGCCATAGAGATGATGGCGGTGCAGGGATCGCACTTTGACATCTCCAGGTTCGGCAGTGAAATATTCAGAAATTCACCCCGTCAGTCTGACCTTATGATAGTTTCAGGCACCGTTACCAAGAAGATGGCTCCCAGACTCAAAAGACTGTATGATGAAATGCCATATCCAAAATATGTCATCGCTATGGGTGTGTGCGTTATACAGGGAGGCCCATATGTCAAGGGTTATTCTGTGGTTTTGGGAGTTGACAGGGTTGTTCCGGTGGATGTATTCGTGCCGGGTTGTCCGCCCACACCCGATGCTCTGACCTACGGCATCATGACCCTGCAGAAAAAGATCAGAGGGGAAACCGACAGGTGAAATTATGGTTGAAATTTTAGAAGAAAAAAAAGGGAAAGACGGGCGTCCCATATTTGTCATTAAAAAATCAGACCTGCTGGAGTTCATGCGCCAGAAGAAGCAGGAGGGTTTTGATCACCTTTCCCTGATAACCGGCGTGGACAGGAAGGATTACATGGAGGTGAACTACCACCTATATTCATTTTCAAAGAACCAATATATTGTTGTAAAGGTCACGACTGACAACCTGACCGTACCCAGTCTCATATCCCTTTGGAAAAGCGCAGATTGGGAGGAAAGGGAACAGTATGACATGCTGGGAATTCGCTTCGATGGACATCCGGATTTGAAGAGAATGTTTCTCCCCGAAAGTTGGGTCGGCCATCCACTGAGAAAGGATTACGATCTAAACAATGTTCAGTATATCAATATGGACGAGTATGGAGAGGACTATGCCACGTTCGATCCAGGGGATGGCTGGTAATGTCCAACCTGGTAGAGCTCAATATGGGGCCACAGCATCCCTCCATGCATGGTGTCCTCAGACTGAGGCTCAAACTCGATGGCGAGATTGTTAGGGAAATTGAACCAATCATAGGCTACCTTCACAGAAACGCTGAAAAACTCTGCGAGATGGACTACTTCTGCGACAACATAGTCTATTTTGACAGAATGGATTATGTGGGCGCCATGAACATGGAAGTGGGATTTCTCGAGGCCGCAGAGAAATTACTGGGCGTGGAACCTCCGGAGAGGGCACAGTGGATCCGGGTGGTGGCAGCGGAACTAAACAGGATTGCAGCTCACCTCGTCTGGATGGGTGCTTTTGGTCTCGATCTTGGAATGCTTACACCATTTTTCTACTGCTTCATTGAACGTGAAAAGATTCTGAACATCTTCGTGGAACTTTCCGGAACAAGGCAGCAGTACAATTACATGAGCATAGGAGGTGTGTATCAGGATATAACCCCCAAGATAATTGAAGAGATCAAGGAATTCATAAAACAGTTTCCCAAAAAGTTGGAAGAAATAGCAAATCTCTTTTTGAAGAACGATATTTTCCTTTCGAGGAACAGAGGGCTTGGAGTCATCGAAAAGGAGACGGCGATCAGCTATGGCGTGACCGGACCGATTTTGCGTGCATCCGGCGTGCCTTATGATGTAAGGAAGGAGGAACCTTATCTCGTCTACGACAAACTGAATTTTGACATACCTGTGTCACAGAAAGGGGACAATCTTGCAAGATTCATGATAAGATTGGAGGAGATAAGGCAGTCTGTAAAGATAGTTGATCAGGCAATCACAAAAATACCGGATGGACCATACTTTAACCCCAAGGCGAAAAAATCCCTTATGATAAGATTGAGAGGAGAAGGAGAAGTTTACGCAAGAACGGAATCATCAAAGGGCGAGTTTGGGGTGTACATAGTTGGCGACGGCGGTGTCAAACCATATCGTGTCCACGTGAGAAGCCCCACCTTCAAAAATCTATCAATAATACCGGCCGTGGCCAAGGATAAGATGATTGCGGATCTGATTGCAATTCTGGGGACGTTCGATCTTGTTTTCGGGGAGATTGACAGATGAGCTTACTGGAAAGACTCTTTGGTGTTTTCTCATTTCTTGGCCATGATCTTGGTTACGCAGTTTCGTACCTGATCCAGGCCGTTCTCTACCTGATAGTAATTGCCCTCCTCCTCATACTCATGATTTATCTTTTCAGAAAATTCATGGCAAGACTTCAGCAGAGGCTGGGACCAAACAGGGTTGGTAAATTTGGTTCCCTACAGCTCATAGCCGATGCGTTCAAACTATTGGGAAAGGAATCTATCCTTCCTTCGGAGAGAGACAACTTTCCATTTGTGGTCGCGCCGATGATGGTGCTAATAGGCCTTATGCTTGCATTTGTTCTCATTCCCTACGGTTCCCTGTACTGGATCGGGAGCATTACGGCAACCCATTCGGCAGTAAGCGTGATTCTCATTTTTGCACTCATGGCGATCATGCCCATAGGAGAGCTTCTGGCCGGAGTCAGTTCCCACAATAAGTACGCCCTTCTGGGGGCGCTAAGAGCGGTTGCGAAAGATGTATCATTCGAGGTTCCCATGATGCTGTCCCTGCTTGCGGTCGTTATGATGGCATCTGCCAGGGTTTCAACACCGCTCGACATGGAATCTCTCATTTCAGCACAATTTCTGGCATACGGGATATTGCAGCCTCTCGGAATATTCCTGTTCTTCATCGCAATGGTTGCAAGAGCGTCGTATACTCCGTTTGATATGGGAGAAAGTGACAGTGAACTGGTTTCTGGTTATTCCACGGAGTACACAGGAATGAGATTTGCGATGTTCTATATCGGTATGTTCGGCACCATACTGCTTGGTTCAACCCTTCTTTCCACGCTTTACCTCGGAGGGTATTCAGGACCTTTCTCGAGCAGCATCGGGCCCATATGGGTGTTCATAAAGGCAATCATACTCGTGCTTATATCATTCACAGTATGGCTATCCCTTCCGCGAATAAGGATTGACAAATTCGTCAATTTTGGCTGGAAGTATCTTCTCCCGGTTTCGTTCATAAACCTGATCCTTGTTGGAATACTTACCCTGGGATTGGGGTGGTGATTAATCATGATAGGTGTAAAGGAAGTTGAGGATCCAAAGAAAAGAGTGCCTCTGATAGGCATGATTGGTGGAATGGCCACAGTGGGCAAGCACCTCTTTGAAAAACCTGTTACAGTCCAGTATCCTGAACAGAGACGCGAGATGCCTGAAAGATTCAGGTTTCGCATCTTTCTAAAGCTTGATGACTGTGTCGGTTGTACATTGTGCGAACAGGTATGTCCCAATGGAAGCATAAAGATGCAGCCTGTTGACAGGGAAAACCCGAGAAACAAGAGGAAGATATACCCGGACGTTAATTTCGGTACCTGCACAGTGTGCAGAAACTGTCAGGAGATATGCCCCACTGACGCAATATACCTCACCAATGTGTTTGAAACATCAAGAACCCGGAACAGCTTCACCTATTCTCCCGAAGAGCTGGCTCTGGAGGAGGACAAGGTCAAGAAATGATATTCACCATTATCTTCCTGATCTTTGCGCTGTTCCTAGTTATAACTTCTCTGGAAGCTGTTAGGGAAAAGAATATTGTGCATTCCGCCACTTGGCTCATGATGTTCCTGTTTACGATGGGCGGTCTTTTCATATTTATGGGCGCAAGCTTCCTTGGTGCAATAGAACTCCTTGTTTACGTAGGTGCAGTTGTCACGCTTATAGTTTTCACCCTGATGCTCACAGGAGGGAAGGAAGTTGAATAAATATGCAGCAGCGCTTGCCTCTGCTTTCTTCTTTCTCGTGATATTTGTGGAAATAATTCAGATCAGCGGTTCCATTGAACGCATCAATCAGAACATCACTGCGATAAGCAACAGCCTTTTTGGAGAGTATCTTGTTCCGTTTGAACTCATTTCGTTGATATTGGTTGGAGGGATTATTGGAATGCTTTACATATCAGGCAGGGAGGAATAAACATGGAACTGATGATCGCAGACACCATTGCCATGTTCCTTTTCACTGTCGGTCTCTACGGGGTCATGTCATCAAAGGTGGGTATCAAGATGCTCATATCAATTGAGATCCTGATAAACTCTGCAGTACTGGCACTGGTTGCATCATCCTACGGATCAATGCAGCCAATAATACTGGCTCTCATGGTCATAGCGATTGCCGCTGTTGAATCAGTCATTGGAATAAGCATACTCATAGCAATATTCAGGAGATTCGGCAAGGTAAACATATCGCTGCTCAAGGAGATTAGAGAATAATGGAAGACGTATACGCGTGGTTCGTGTTTCTTGCACCGCTCATTGCTGCGCCAATTGCACTGGTGGCAGGGAAATACAGGAAGGACATAGCTGGGATAATCGCTTCCATTTCTATAGCCATCTCCCTTGTGCTATCATACCTGCTCTACCTGAATGCTTCATCCGGCAATGTTGTCACTTCACAGATAAACTGGTTCTACAACCTTGACTATGGAGTATTCGTCGACCATCTGACCGTCGTTATGATCATGATGGTTTCCTTTGTTTCCCTCATGATTCATCTGTTCGCCATGTACTATATGAAGAAGGATCCGAACAGGCACGTTTATTTTGCAGAAACAGCCCTTTTCACTGCAGGCATGCTGGGCCTGGTTGAATCTTCAAACC
>JAJYEP010000004.1 GCA_021785735.1 Thermoplasmata archaeon
GGGAAAGTGTATTCTCCAGATACTGTCATGAAGCTTGCCGAATTTGTATCAAGAAATGACCTTTATCTTATTTCGGATGAGATATACGATGAAATACTGTATGAGGGGACGCTGCTTTCTCCCGGCTCGTTACCGGAGATTGCAGACAGGACGATCACGCTGAATGGATTCTCAAAAAGTCATGCTATGACAGGATGGCGGGTCGGGTATATGGCAGCATCCAAGGACATCATTGATCTGGCAGACAAGATCCAGCAAGCCACCATCACTTGTGATCCTTCGATTTCGCAATACGCTGCTCTTGCGGCGCTTTCGGATGAGGTTAGTCCGAAGAAGATGAGAGACGAATTTCTCAAGAGAAGGGATCTCGTGGACAGCATTCTCTCCAAATCGAGATCTATAGAGTATTATAAGCCACAAGGGGCTTTCTATGTTTTTGTGGGCTTCAAAAAAACTGTCGATACTGATGAATTGGCAGTTTCACTCCTACGGGACGAGAGTGTATCCATGACACCTGGAAGCGCGTTTGGTGAACTCGGAAAGGGTCATCTCAGAATATCATTTGCAACTTCAAACGAGGATATCACAGAGGGGCTGAGCAGGTTTGTCAGGTATGTTGATAGAATTTAGGGAGGAAGCGGTTGCAGGATATCCAAGTACGTAAGGATATATTTCTATCAGATCTGGGCTGTATTTATTTATCGGACATAAAAACGATAGTGGTTTCAGATCTGCATCTGGGATTCGAGGCCGAAATGAACTTGCACGGGTTGTTCCTGCCCCATATGCAGAGAGATCATGTGGAATCGTCCATTGACAAAATGCTGGAGAGATATTCTCCTGAAAACATCGTAATCAATGGGGATTTCAAGCACGAGTTCTCTAAGAATCTTTCACAGGAATGGGATGATATTATTCATTTTATAGACAGATATCAGAATGAGACAGATCTGACGTTTGTCAGGGGTAACCATGACAATTTCCTATTGACCATACTTTCCAAGAGAAATCTGCCATTGCTGGAAACCTTTGAGACCGATAACTACTACATCTACCATGGAGACAAGGACCGGGGATTGCGAAAAACCACAATACTTGGACATGAACATCCTTCTCTTGTATTGCGAGATGAAATTGGAGGCGTTCTCAAAATACCCGCATTTGTCTACAACCCAGACTCTTCAATACTCATAACACCGGCCTTAAGCTTTTTTTCCTCTGGGACGGATGTTACCCAGTCATTGCTGAGTGAGGAACATTTTACTCCTGTGCTCAAAAAATCAGATGCCAAGAGATTCAGAGTTTATGGACTGACCGAGGAGTTCGGGCTCGCCGACTTCGGCTTCCTTGGGGATCTTCAGGGGACAAAAGGTGCCTCTTTTCCCTAGAAATCTCATCGTAAAGATTATTGAGGAAACCGTTAATCACTGAATCCCTGCTGCTCTTCACCATATTCTTTAAAGCAAAGGTCTGGAGTGATAGCAGCTTATTCATGGAGGATTCCACCATTTTTCGTGCAGACAGTTCCAGATCTTCTCCCTTCACAATGTTTCTGTGAAATTCCTCGATTTCGTCCCTTTCTATCATTCTTGAGGTTGTATACATCTCACTGATTACATCCTCTGCGAGGAGATCAAGGAGTTTTCCCTTAATGTTTTCAAGTTCTTCCAGAATCAATATATCTGCTCTCTCTACTTCACCTTTCTTTTTGATCTGGTTTTCATGGAGTATTCTGTTCAGATTCTCAAGCCTGAGAATTCTTATCGAGGGAATTTCATCCACAGAATAATCAATATTGGGCGGAAATGAGATATCGACAAAGAATTTTCCTCCAATGTTGCCGTTCAGGATATCACCATTGATTATCGGGATTTTTGAGGAAGTCGCAGTAATAATGATATCCGAATCATTTATCACACCGGGAAGATCTGCCGGGGTGCGGTATTCCACTTCATAATCCGCCATTATTTTCTTTCCGGGATGTGTAACCACAATAAGCTTGCCAGGCGACTCCTTCTCAATATATTTCACAAGGTCAGTGCCCATCTTTCCGGCACCCACAACACTGACAGTCAGTCCTTCAATTCCAATTTCTCGGTGGAGTATGTCTGTTACCAGAGATGGTATGGAAACCTTTCCTTCTGATATGGCGGTTTTCTCCCTTACAAGTTTCCCTACACTTATGGATTTCCTGAAAATCAGGGAGAGAAATTTTCCCACGTATCCCTTACGGGTGTAAAGATCGAATGCGTCTTTGACCTGACCCAGAATTTCACCTTCTCCGACGGACATGGACTCAAGCCCGGACGAGACCCTGAAAAGATGCTCAATTGCACTTTCTCCATATAGAATCTGATGCGGAGGGATCACCGTTTTGATCTGGATACCTGATGTGTTCACAAAATATATTTCAAGGCGGTTGCATGTTGAGAGAACCACAAACTGGGTGATTCCAGCATCAATCATTATACGTTCCCAGGAATCGGTCCCAAGAAGCAGGACAGAGTGAAGCTCCTCCTGACTTCTTTTAAAATCCCAAGCCAAAAGACCCAATTCGTTCATTAAACCGCCATTAACGAGCGTCTGAAATGCTCTAATTCCCAAAGTGGGGCGTGATATTTAACACTTGTGAGCGTGGAATTGGTCCCCCTGCGTGTGGTATAATATCAAAATGTTTCATCTTTTATTAGCCTATTCCCTGCGATCAGATCTCATCCGTATTTATACATCAGGGGTCAGAAAAATGCTCGGATCATATCAGATTCACTGCGAGACCGATGAAGAAACCTATGAATACGAAACCATATAGGGATTTAGTTCCAGTGCGTTCACTACTTGTGAAAACGCTTTTAAGCATTGGCAATAAAATGTAAAGAATGGATCCTATTGCAAGTCCATCGAATACCAGGCTGAACACTCTGGAACTGTAATAGAATCCTACTGCCCCACCGACGATGGTCGGTATTCCTCCAATCAGAAAAAACAAAAGGATCAATGCATTATTATTCTCTGGATGGCCGAAAAAAGGCGATCCTATGGGAAATCCCTCAGTTACGTTCTGGATTATGAATCCCACAAGAATGACCAGTGCTACTCCAGATAAACCGATTCCAACTGCTGCCGCGCCAAAAACAAGACCTTCCGTCAGATTTTGAAGCCCTATTCCAACCGCAATCAGCAGGGAAATCTTCATCCTGCTCATTCCATGCTTCGATCTTAATTCGATTCCGAACAGTATGAAGAAACCAGCAAAGAGAGACAGTCCAAATATCACATCATAGGACGGAGAGGAACCGTATCCATACAGCGATCCGTTGTACATTAACTGTGATGCGTCGGAAAAGACGTCGGCGATGAGGAATATGAGAATTCCCAGAGCCAAACCGGTCAATGAAAGAACCATCTTTTGGTCCAAATTTCTCTTCATAACCACAGGATATGAGATGTAAATTGAAAGACCCATTACCGCTGAGAGAACAAGAATCTCATAGAACTGCATTAAGGAATATTAGGCTGACCTAAAAAATGCTTTTGTAGGCAAAGGAGTTACGGTCTTATCAAGTACGAATAAGATGCCTGGAATAATTTATGGTTAAAGCAATCCATTAAAAACTATTCCACCTTCAGTTCCCTGAGCCCGGATGTTGGATTTTCAGTTCTTTTCATTACAATGCGATCCAGCCTTTTAATATGAATCTCAAGTAGTGGGTCGGCGATGCCTGAGAAAAGATGTCCTCCCTTTACGCTGTGGTCTGGAAGTGCAACGGATGCGTGCACATGCAATTTGGGCGTATCATCAGCTATTGATCCGTGAAACGAGACAACCTCAGCTCTCTCTTTAATTATCACCTTGTCATATTGCGGGGAGACGAAATATCCAAGCTCAGCTCTCCTCATCATTCCAACTGCCCAGAGTACGACGCCGGACTTCACGCTGTACTGTTTGCATATCGTTTCTATGGAACTAATAACATCCTCGCCACTGTCGAGTTTTACTATAATATCACTGCCTTCGATAGATGATTGCATGTGCAGGTATCATGTCACTGTATAAATTTGCTACCCAAGAATATCCAGTAGTATTCTGTATGTCATACCCCAGATCCTGTAATTACCATATAGATAAGAGTCTGAATTCTTTATGAGGTCCCGCACGGGAACCCAGAAAGCTTCACTGATTTCGTTTCCAGCCAACGGCTTTACCGATGATGGGACCCCAGAGATGAACGCCTTTACCTCCACCTCCTTTACCTTTGACGTGTAAACTCCGACATAGTAAAGTTGATCTAAAATTACACCGACTTCCTCATATGCTTCCCGTTTCGCGGCAGCCAGTGAGGTCTCTCCTCTTTTTCTGTATCCTCCCGGCAAAGCCATCTGTCCACTCCATGGATCATCGGATCTCTCATTGCGCTTGATCAGTATAAAACGGGATCTGTCTGTAATGAAGGTTACCGAGGCCTCGCCTTTGCCAGGGGTCGGGTCTTCCCTTTTCTCATCCAGTAATGATCGCATGATTCGCAAAACCGGTTGATCTGAATCTATCTGTGCCATGATTCCATGTAATGAGTGTCCTGAATTAACCTTGCTTCAGGTGTGGTCTTCACAGGATCGTATGCCTCTATCATGACCGCAACCTCATCCGTTTCCTCCTTACCAATGGCATTCTCCACCATTCCGGGTTGAGGACCATGAATTAACCCCCTTACGTGAACTGTGATCGATCCCTCTGAAATCCCCTTCCTGCTCATGAATGAGCCGCTTGAATAGAATAGGATCTCATCTGTATCGATATTGCTGTGGTAGTATGAAATGGGAATAGCCTTGGGATGAAAATCGAACTTTCTGGGAAGAAATGTGCCCAGCATGAAAGACTTCCCTGAAAATGTTTCATGGACTGGGGGTGGCATGTGAAGTTTACCTACAATGGGCGCAATGTTTTCTATATTTAACGCGAAGGGATAGAGATAACCGTCCCAACCCACGACATCGAACGGATCCTTGTCGCGGTGTTCCAGAACATAGTGATCACCGAAATCTACCATGACATCACTGTACCCCGGAACTGAGTCGAAGTACGGCAAATATGGCACCCTGATATCCCGTGTATAATAAGGAGAACCCTCTCTTAATTGGCCATAGGCATTAAGATACCTCTGAGGTATGGATATTCTATCCCTTGACTCCAGGAAGAGGAATTCACTCCCGCGCGCGTATTCCGGGTAATAGGTCGTACCCTTCGGTATATATACATAATCCCCTTTTCTGAAATGGAGATTTCCAAAGATGCTCTTGATAGAACCTGTACCCTTGTGAACATAAAACAACTGTTCTGAGACCGCATGGCGGAATAATGTGCTGGCATCTTTTTCGGGCTTCATAATCCCAATAACGATGCGATCGTTGAAAATCAACGGAATCCTCGCAGAATAAAAATCTCCGGACGGTTTGAGTTCAAACGCCTTGAAATGCCTGTGGCCATCCTCAGAGGCATCGCGTGCTACGTTCTTCTTCTCAACCCTTGACAGGGAGACCACATCCGTAGGCTCTTCACTGTGATAAATGAGCGAATAAGGCCCTTCAAAACTTTCCTCTCCAAATAACTCCTCTCTCAGGAGATGATCTTTCTCCATATACGTGTGCCTGGAATCAGGCATAATTCCCTGTTTCACATAATAAACCATTTTTACACCTCATGATATTCTGTTGATGAGTTTTCCGATGGGTTCGGATGAAATTTCAATTTCATCACCAGTTTCCAGCCAGCCATCTTCTCCAGGCCCGTTCTCAAACAGGCATCCATGTCCAACTGTTCCCGTCATGATTATGTCGCCTTTTCTCAACCACGAATCCTTTGATGCTCTCTCAACCAGCTTCCCGATATCCCAGTAGATAGTGTTTAGGTTATTCGTAGCAAAAACTTTTCCATTTCTCTTTATTTTGATCGGCAGATCTATCTTTCCGTTACTGTCTCTCCTTTTCAGAATTTCATCGGCAGTGAGAAGGAATGGCCCGATAGATGTTGCAAAATCCTTTGCTTTGGCTGGTCCCAGCCCTATTTTATATTCTTCAAGCTGTACGTCTCTTGCACTCCAATCGTTAGCCAGTGTAACTCCTATAATATAATCCCATACATGTTCAGCGGGAATATTCTTTCCATCCTTCCCGATCACAAATGCAAACTCTGCCTCAAAATCAAGCTGTTTTGTGTAGGACGGTTTGGGCACTAAATCTCCCGAAACAAAGAGATTGGATGTGTTGCTGTAATAGAACGCCGGAAATTCATACCACTCCTTGACGACTTCAAGCCCTCTGTGCGTTCTGGAATTCTTCACATGCTCTTCGAAGGCAAAAAAATCCCTTATGCTCGTAACCGCAGGGACAGGAATCCCAAGTATGAAATCGGTAATGGGTTCGTTGTCGTACTGGCCTGAATTGCCATGATCTATGATTTTCCACAAAATTTCATAAAAAATTGAATTATCATGTTCCTCGTTCGATTCCTTCAGGATGGGAAATATCTTACCTTCTCTCTCAGAAACAATAAGAGTCCCGGTTGCTGTTTTAACCCTGCCTACTTTCATGGAGAATCACAGATTACCTCTGCGACCCTGTTCCTTCTCAATGGATTCAAAAAGTGCCTTGAAGTTGCCTTTACCGAAGGATGTCCCTCCTTTTCTCTGTATAATTTCGTAAAAGAAAGTTGGGCGATCTCCTATGGGCTTTGTAAATATCTGAAGAAGATATCCGTCGTTATCCCTGTCAACCAGGATGTCCAGTTTTCTGATCTTTTCTAGGTCCTCATCAATTTTCCCGACCCTGTCTTCGAGGCTTTCATAATAGCTATCTGGAGTTGATAAAAATTCCACACCATTAGCCTTCAGCGTCGATACTGTCTGAATTATATTGTCAGTAAGAAGAGCAATGTGCTGAACGCCAGGAGAGTTGTAATAATCAAGATATTCCTGGATCTGTGATTTCTTCAAGCCAAGCGCCGGTTCGTTGATTGGGAAAATGATTTTCCTGTTGTTGTACTGCACAACTTTCGATCTCAAGGCAGAATATTCTGTGCTTATATCCTTGTCATCAAAACTAATCAGTTGTTTGAAATCCAGTCCTTTTATGTAGTAGTTGGCCCAATCATCCATTTTTCTGTCCTCAACATTCCCGACAATGTGATCGATCTTTCTCAGCCCAACTGACTTCCCCTTCTGATCCGTGTACTCAAACCCCGGTGGGAGTTCTCCGGAATAGTCTGAGTAATCTGTCAGTGTGTGCATGGTTTCTCCGTATGTTCTGATACTGCTTGTCCTGATCTTTCCGTCACCGCCCTTCACATCAACCACGTTCGAGGGCCTGATAACCCCGCGTTTATTAATTTCGGAGACCGAGAAGTCTATGTCATCAACCTTGAGTGATATGTCCCTCACGCCGTCACCATGGATTCTGAAGTGATCGCCAATTGGAGATTCTGGCTTAAGAAAACTTGTGAACTTCAGTTTGACATCTCCTTGCTGCATAAGATAGGAGACCCTGTCACGAACACCTGTTTCAGGTCCGCTGTATCCAAGAAGGTTGAAACCCATGGCATTTCGATGAAAATATGCCCAATGGCGGGCTGATCCCACGTAAAATTCTATAGTATCCACACTGTCCAAGAAAGGCTGATCATTCATGTATATGTAATTACACAAATCTAATAATATTTATCATATCATCACAAATCATGCCTGTCAACTTGACTTATTATATTCATAGCAATAACAATGAAATAGTAATTATTGACGAAGCAATATTCCCTCATGTCATCACCATTGTTTATGGCGGTGCAGGTAGAGAGGTTTACACCTGTTTACTGGTACCTGGAACCTGATGAGAGAACTTTACTGAACAAGGATCTGAACTTACTGAAAGAGAAGTTTGGGGACAAGCTTGTCAGTCTCAACATGTATCTCTCTGCCAGATCTGACTCTGATCTGATATTCTGGTTTTCCTCTACAGACATCGAAACTCTTGATCATTTCAAACGATCCATAAGGTCCTTATTTAAGGAGTTTTCAGAGCCCATTTATGGAATGATATCACTTTACGAGGATTCTCCATACCTCAAAGAGAGCGGTGATCTGGCTTCAACACTCAGGCACCCACCATCAAAATATTTTGTATCCTATCCCATGATCAAATCACCTGACTGGTACCTGATGGACTATGAAACCAGAAAGAGGATAATGGCAGAGCACATCGGGATGGCACTTTCGCATCCGGAAAACAAGGGGATCAGATCATATACGACATACTCTTTCGGTCTTGGTGATCAGGAATTCGTGGTGCTCTATGAAACAGATTCACTGATTGGGTGGAGCCACGTTACAGCGAAGCTGAGGGAGGCGGAGGCGCATAAGTGGGTAACCAGGGAGAATCCCATTTTCATAGGGATACTAACAGAATCCCTGCCATTGGACTAAAACCTGATTAGTACCCTTCCAATGTTCTTCTTGGATCTGATCTCCCTGTAGGCATCTTCAACACTATCCAGATCAACCGTTCTGTCTATTATGGGTTTCAGCTTTCCCTGAAGCTCAAGGTTGAAGACTTGTGAGATATCACTCCTCGTGGAACTTATGCTCCCGGTAATAGAATTCCCTTTTAGTATTATTAATCCAAGAGGAAGTTCCACCGGATCCGGGACCACATTGCCGACTACAACCATTCTGCCTCCCGGTTTCAGGGAACGAAGTGCTTTACTGAATGTGTATATACCAACACATTCAAGAACCAGGTCGACACCCAGTCCCGTTATCTTTTTCACTGACTTTTCAAAATCCTCACTGGCTGACACCACATGATCCGCACCCAACTCAAGGAGCTTCTCTCTCTTCCATTCAGAGGACGTCTCGGCTATCACTCTGGCGCCAAGAGCCTTTGATATCACTACCGCGTGAGCACCGATTCCCCCGCCGGCCCCTGTAATCAGTACAGTTTGGCCGGGCTGAAGTTTACCCTCAATTGCGAGTGCATGGTAGAGCATTCCGGTAACACACGCTGCAATTACGGATCCCTCCTCTGACACGCCTTCAGGTACCTTCACCAGACTTCGCTGATTTACCTTCACGTAGGGTGCATATGCACCCTCTATGCTCTCACCGAAGGTTTTCTTATCTCTGCAAAGGTTTTCCCGCCCTGACAGACAGTATTCACATTTACCGCATGGTTCGTAGATAAGACTGGCAACTCTGTCGCCGACCTTAAAATTATTCACTTCAGAACCCACTGCGGAAATTGTGCCAGAAATCTCATGGCCTGGAATTATGGGCAACTTTACTCTCGGCAGATAGCCGTCCTGTGTTAAAATGTCCCTGTAGCAGATTCCTGTCATTTTCTGCTTTATTACAACGTCGCCAGGTCCAGGTTCAGGAATTGGAGCTTCAAAGGTTTCGACGGGGGATTTTATGGCCTTAAGACGTACAGCCTTCATGGGACTTTATTTTTAATCTGTATAAATTTATGTCGCAAATATCTGTTTTCTCCATCTGGCATTTTTTTATAAAATGGAGCGATACTGTCCCGTTGATAAAGGGATTAATCTCGGACCTCGATGGGACCTTACTTGATTCCATGGAAGCCAGAATAGACGCATGGATTGGTGCGTTCGCAAAATATGGTGTTGAAATACCTAGAAGCCAGTTGAGGCCACTTATAGGGCTGCCGGGCGTGGATCTCGCGGGGAGATATTACAACAATCCCAGTATTATTGAAGAAACCGAGGAAAATATCTTTAGTAAAAACCTTCCGCAAATCGATCTTTTCCCGGACGTTTTTCCTACCTTTAACCTTCTTCTGAAGAAGGGAATGAAAATTGTGATTGTAACCTCCGGTAGGAAGCAGGCCGTGTCCATGATAAAGCTTCCGGTGAGCGATGTGGTGACCATAGACGACGTGATCAGAGGTAAACCGGATACCGAACCGTATGAAAAGGCCCTGAAACTTATGCAACTGAAGCCACGGGATGTTCTTGTAGTTGGAGACTCTGAAAACGACATGATCCCCGCTAAAACAATGGGTTCACTCTCTGTACTTGTTAAGCATGGAAACAATATAATATCACAGTATGCAGACTATATGATTGATGAAATTGGGGAGCTCCCGAAGTTAATCGATCACGTTAACCGCAGTTCACCACATTAGCTGCGAGTTGACCTGCCAGGTAAAGACTCCTGCCTTAAAGGTCAAATTTACCGGCCCTTTCTGATCTACCACATTATTCACAACGAAACTGGCCGTTGTATGAGGGCCCTGTTGCATGATTCCGGACATGTTGAAATTTCCAATAATAGTCGAACCCAGAAGCACAGTTATGCTGGTCAGGTTGAGGAAACCAGGCACTAGATCAATAAAAGATGTATTGAGAAGATAACTGCCGTTTCCCCTAGACATGATATTCATTAAAGTGAAATTTTCCAGTGGAGCAAGAATTTTGATCCCCTTGAGCGTGAGTGGTACCATCACAGAAAATACATACGACGCCATGTGCAGGAGCAGACTCACATTCATTATGACATTCTTGACCGGGAAAGATCCATTCAATAAGGCAGAAGTGTTCAAGGGAAATGATATTTTCATCAGACCGTTAGAGTTTCCCGGTATGCTTAAAGACTGATTAACGAACTGCAGGTTTGCCGGAAGGAAACCATTGTTGGATGCACTCAAAACAGCATTGAGAGTGACTCCGGAAGGGGAATATGTGACATTCTCATTGACAACATTGATGCTGCCGGAACTCCCGTACGTGGCCTCATACATTGACCCGACAGAGATCAGCATTATCACCACAATAACAGAAAGGACTGCAATGCTGATCGCAGATGTTATTCGCATTCGATCATGATCAAATATTATTTACAAATATAAATATTGTCATACAATTGTCTGATCAACCGATCAGATTGAAAATGAAGTCATAGAATCTATTGTAACGTTAAGGACAGCAGAAGTTGTATGCACAGATAACCCGGTACAAAGGACAAACACAAGGAACTTACCCGAAAATGATATTGCGACAGAATCGACAAGAAGATTTATGGATGTATAAGTGAATCCTTTATACGTCAGATTGGTAGAGCTGGAAAAGAACCCTGCGACATTGAATGAAATATAGGTGTTGTAATCGCTTTTGGCAGCAGTTGTATTTGAAAATTCAAATTCATATATATCTATGGTCGATCCTGATGCAGAACTGTATGTCGCGGAATCGGCTGAACTTGCACCAGTACCGGAAATTCCGTGGCTACCAGTAGATGTTGAATGAGATGTCGATGTCTGATTGTAAGAATTACCGGTGGCAGAATCGACCTGATTGGTTGTGGGCGCCTGCAAGTGAGGCTGATTGATCAAACCACCATATAGAAGCATTCCGGCAATTATGACTATGACCACAGCAACAACAATGACGACTCCTCTTTTACTCTTACCCCTGGCCATCGTATCTCTATGATCCGGATATACTTAAATTATGTGTTAATAATTATAATTGTTTAATCATTTCTTCCTTCTGGAACTGATAATTCCTATACCTATGAAAACAAGGCCAACGGAGAAAATTGATATTCCGTATATCAGATCTATAGTCTGCTGGGTGGTGCTGTAGGTTAGATTTACATAGATGGTAACCGATGATCCTGATATTACAAATGAACCCGACGAAACCGGGGTCGAATTGCCATTCCCAAGTATCAGCATGTAAGTGTACGAACCTGAGGGAAGCGGTATGGTAAGATTTGATGAATTTGCATTGAAATCACCCTCCACAGATCCGTTTATCTCAACATGCCACGGTATCGATGCACCATAATTCAACAGAACAAAATTTACTCCCGTAACCACAGCTCTAAAAGTGACATTGATCGAAACATTCCGACCCATAACGTTAATTGTGCCGCCAGCTGTGGAACTCTTGAAACCTGAAAGTATACCGACAATATATGAGTATGTGCCATTTGGGACAATATCTGTTATCACAGAGTCACTGCTCGAAAATTTAGTGCCATTAACGTATACACTCCATTTAAGGCCTGATGGCAATCCCTGCTCGTAAAAGTTCACGTCATATTCTGAAGGATCCTTGAAGTATACGTTTATGCTGACTGCTGACCCTGCAATTGAGAAATTTCCAGGCGACTTCAAAGGATAGTAACTGGAAGATCCAATCGGATAAAAGGTGTAGCTTCCATTTCTCTCCTCAGTTATGATACTCGCATTTCTGCTGTATATGGTGCTGTTCAGAAGATGGATTCCCCAAGTGGTGCCAGACCCCAGTCCTATAGAAACGAATGTCACATTATAAGCGGGATACCATGTAAGAAACACGCTGGCTGCACTGCCTGATATGGTTACGGTTCCGTTCGTTATGTTCGAAACGTAACCATCAAGACCGGAAACATAAAATTTGTAAGTCCCGTTGGTCAGCTTCACTATCAGTTCATTGTGGTTTGTATATGCAGTGCTGCCTGAAAGGCTGATCCCCCAGAAAGTTCCGTTCTTTAGTCCCGTAGAAACAAATGTAACGTTATAAATTCTCTCGAAGATTATGCTGATTGAAACACTGCTGTTTAATATGGTTATATAACCGTTTCCCATGGATGGAATGAATTGATTCAGGGCTGGGATGGTAAAATTATATTCCCCGATGTAACTTGTGAAATTAATTATACTCCCGGTGGAAGTGTTCTGAGACCCATTAAATGAGACGTACCATGGTGTACCAATAGTGAGTCCCACCTCCTCAAACGATACATTGTATTTCTTTGAACTGAAATATCCAGTAAGATTATAATAGGGACTGGAAAGATCCATCTTACCGGATGATGGAAACTCATGATAGGATAGAGCATTTCCAACGTTATAGGAATAGTTGCCATATGGAAGAATTTCACTAATATAGGTACCACTTGTACTCAGGTTACGGCCTGATACATTAACATACCATTCTGTTCCTGTTGGAAGACCTGATTCTGTGAAGTTGAGGGCAGCTTTACCCATTTGCAAATAATCCATCATGAAATTATAGGCATTCACGGATCCCCAACCGGTCACAAGGTTGTAACCATTCAATGCTGGGAAGTCATGATTTGATCCATTATGAACAAAATAAAATGGTCCGCGACTGCTGTACGTCCCATTATACTGAGCATTTCCAATCTGATACAAAGCAGGGTCCACAAATCCAACCCTTTCTCCGGATGAATGGTCAATGACAGCAAACTCGGCAGCCACAAGCGGTGACGCTATGCTTGTTCCGTCTACTGTATAATAGCCGGTGGTACCTGCAAGACTCAAATATATGGTCATGTTTGCACCGTCTGCCGAAATATCTGGAGTCCCTCGTCCCGTCGACAGCCCAGTTATAGAAGAACTGGACGCTATCACCCCGGAAGCATCAGGGCTGTTGATCTGCCAAGAGGGTTCAGAATAATTTTCGCTAACTCCACCCTGCGTGCCATTTCCCTGATGCGGTAGATTATACCACACCGACTGCGTTAAAATAGCAGTGGTACCAGATCCATTCAGAGATGAAGATCCAGAAAGAGTTGTGAACGTGCCACCCACAGCAACAGTACCATAACCGTCAAATGCAGAAGAAGCCGGAAAGCTGGGATATTGGGAAGGTGTATTACCATTATCTCCGGAGGATGCAAAAACGGTGATGCCCCTTGCGGCAGCCTCTGCCTCATACTGACTCCAGAGGGTGTTGTTCATATCGCTTGTGCCCCATGAGTTTGAAATGACGGATACATTTTTTAAGGCAGAATTTACCGTTGAGTTATAACTGGGGTTGAGTATGTTCGCTAATGCCTGATCAAGATAAGCAAGGCTCGGCTCAGGGCCATAAACCTCAACGATGGATGAGCCTGGGGCAAGGGAAGCTGCCATCTCAATGTCAAGTGTGCTTTCCACATTAGCCCCAGTTGTATCATTGGCGGCATTGGGACCCGGAGCCGGCGCTTTGGAAAAATTGTAGTACAAAATCTTTGCCCTGGGTTCATTTGAAGGTGTATTGTTTCTGATATATGTTTGAATATTTGAAGGAACATAGGGGCCGACGCTCTGACCAGCAGAGTTCGTGCCGGACCACAGTATGGTTGCGATGGTTTCATTGATTGGATAGCCGTAATTTTTGTATAGTTCAGACAGATGATATGCAGCCTGAAAATCTGCGCCATAGAGAGTCTGGGTCGATCCCGATCCCTCAAACAGAGGCGAAATCGATGCCTTAAATTGATCACTCAGCCCAACCACTGCTGATATTTTCCCGTAGTAAACCGGCAGAGATATCTCAGAAACAGGCGCGTAGAATTTACCATGAGTGCCGGCATAAACACCAAGGGTTGCCCCGAATAGGTCTTCAAACTGTCCTACACTTCCAGAAAGTCCAATTGAGACACGGTCTTCATATGTTGTCACATAGAACCCTCTCGCCGTAAAGTATTCGACATACCTGTAGTATTCACCCGCAGACGGGGAATAAAGATTCGCGAACTGACTCACTGATAGATAACGATGAAAGTATGGCGATGAGGGACTCTGAAGGTTGTCAAGATATTCATTAAGCTGTCTCTGGTTTCTGTACTGGAGCGAAACCATGACGCTGAGTAGTTGACTCTGGTTTACAGAACCAATGATGTGGGCATCCGGTGATGCGCCTGTTTCAGAATTCTGGATGAGGTATGGGAGCGGAGTATGAACCTGGTAAGAATTGTGTGACGAGAATTCTGGCATCGATAGAAACAATGCTGTAACTGTCACCAGAAGGACAAGCACGGTCCTTTTTTTAAGGTGTGTCTTCAAGGCAAAAGTTTTATTTTTTCTCACCCTACGGATCACCAGCATTCATAGTTCCTGTTCAAGTCTCAATCTCTGCGGGCGAGAGTGAATCTCAACTAGTGTTCTGTCCCGTATATCCTTGGGATTTGGATATATATTCAGAATTTTGCCCTCAACCAGCATGGAAGTGCTGAGGCATTCAAGCTCAGTGCCGCAAGCGCATATGAGTGGAGAATCGCTATTATGCTTTACATAGATGTTCCTGCACTTGGGACAGCGATAAACTTTCTTTCTTCCTGAAAATTTACCTCTCTTGGAAAGTGACCTAGTATCCATCTCAACTATATCCATGGCGAAATCAACCGGCTTGGCGGAGGCAATAGAGGTTCCGACACCAAATGCTGCTGCTCCAGCCTTTCTGAGTTTCAAAACGGAATTATGATCCAGTCCCCCGGAGACCATGATCTTAACGTTTCTGAAGCCGTTTATGTCCAGTTCCCATCTGACTTCTCTGACTATATTGGAAAAATCCCCCCTCCTCGAGGATGGTGTATCCAGCCTGACAAAATCAAGATCCTTGACTATTCTTGCTGCATGGACAGCCGCAAATTTCTCGTCCTCGAACGTATCAATGAGTGCCACTTTTGGACGCTTATTTCCTGATAAGCCCAGTTTCCAGGCGTTATCGTCACCGAGTATGATAGACACGGCATGCGGCATTGTTCCTGTGGGCTCTATTCCGATTATCTCTGCCCCCATAATTCCTGAGACACCGTCTGCTCCGCCGATGTATGTCGCCCTGTCAATCATCGGGGATATGGCGGGATGCATCCTCCTTATTCCAAACGAAAAGAATGGGAGATCACCTGCCGCGACTCTAACCATTGAGGAATAGGTAGATATGCCGGTGGATTGGCAGATGAAGCCCAGAATGGCAGTCTCAAATATTGCAAAATCCCTGTATTTTCCCGTTATTGTCATCACGGGCACAGGAACGCCCTCTATGTCTCTGGCTTCTATTATGGTTCCCTCCGGAACAGCCTCAACATTAACCCTTCTGCCCTCAAGCAGGTGGATCACTTCTTGAATCCCTGATATCAGTATCCATGGATAGGTTGAACCGGATACCGTTACTTCCATCGTTACCGATCCATCAAACCCATATTCTTCTAAAGTTTTCAAAGCGTTTTCAAAATAAACATCTGCCGTCCTTCCCGATTTTATGTCTTCGGCTTCGGCAATATTGAAGATCGAGTTACTGTTTCTCAAGGTTTCTGATTTCATTTAATGCTTCCTCTGATTGCATGATCATCGCCCCATAATTAGTTTTTATGAATTCAAGAGCGGACATGTGCCTTGATTGATCAATGGAAGTGCACAAGTCTTCGATAACTTTCACATCGTAGTTCCTGTAAAAGGCGCCGGCAACAGTGTGCTGTACGCATATATCTGTGCTTATACCAAAGATGTACAATGTCTTAACATCCCAGGCTCTTAAGAGTCCATCAAGATCAGAATCATAAAAAGAATCGTAATGTCTCTTCCTGATCCTGCTTGCAGCAATATGTTCCAGATCAGGAGAAATTTGAGATCCCCAGGTACCTTCAAGGCAGTGCTCGCCCCATATCCTGAATTCCGGGTCATTCTTTATGTGTGTATCCATCGTGAATATCACAGGTAATTTACCGGCAATTCTGTCCAGAAAATCAGCTGACTTCTTTGAAACGATTTTTGATCTCTCACTCCCAAATTTTCCACTCACAAAATCGTTGACCAGATCAACAACAATTACTGCGGATTTCGTTAATTGTGATCTCATCTGTTATTCGATCCTCCATCTCACACTGTCTCCGGAATCTTCTATATGTATGCCCGAATCCTCAAGCATCTTCCTGATCATGTCAGAGTGCTGAAAATCCTTCTCTTTTCTAAATGTCTGCCTGAGCTCAATAATCGATTCTATCAATTTTGAAATATGATACTCTGATTCATCTGTTTTAAGTATAGCGAATATCCTGTCGATGAAGTGGAAAATCTCCAGAATATCTTTTGCGGATTCTCTTGAGATGTCCCCGATATTCCTGTTTATTTCTGTCACTTTCTCCATGAGGAGCGAAAACACGCTTCTGGTATCAAAATTATTATCCAGGAGATTTCTGAACTCAGCAATCATCTTTTTTGAATCCAGTTTGAAACTCCCAGTATCAGAGGAAATGTTGCGAAGGTTCATGAATGCATTCTGTATTCTTGAAAGTGCCTCATTGGACGAGATCATCAATTCATCACTGTACGCTAGATCGGATGAATACTTCGAATTGAGGAAGAAGAACCTTAACTGTTCACCGGTGTACCTGGTCAAGGCCTCACGGACCTTCACAAAGTTACCCAGGGACTTTGACATCTTTTCGCTTCCCATCTTCAACAGGCCGGAATGCATCCAGTAATGCGAAAGGAATTTCTTTCCGGATATGGATCTCATCTGCGCAATCTCCGCTTCATGATGCGGAAATATGAGGTCTACCGCCCCGCCGTGAATATCATATTCGTCTCCGAAGAGACTTGATGTTATTGCTGTATCCTCAATATGCCACCCGGGCCTCCCGGGACCCCATGGTGAATCCCAGTAAGGTTCACCCTCCCTGTGCTTCTTCCAAAGTACGAAGTCCTCCGGGTCTCTTTTGCTTTCGCTGAGATCGATTCTGACGCCATGTCTGATCTGAGACATATCCTGCCCTGAAAGTTTCCCGAAGTCGCTGAATTTCTTTACGGAGAAGTAGATTCCGTCGTCCGAATCATATGCAAACCCTTTCCTGTAAAGTACTTCTATCTGGCTGATTATTTCCTTGATATAAAGAGTGGATTTTGCGTAGAGGCTGATGCTGTCAACTCTAAGCGCCGTCATATCTTTCCTGAATTCTCTGTAGAATCTGTCCGATAATTCCTCTGGTTCAATACCTATCTCCCTGGCCCTGTTTATTATTTTATCGTCTATATCGGTTATATTCTGCAGGTAAAAAACCTCAAAACCGGATTCCTCAAGATACTTCGCAAACGAATCAAAAATTATGAAAGTTCTTGCGTTTCCCACATGAATAAAGTCGTATACGGTGGGACCGCATACGAACATTCTAATCCTTCCAGCGTTCAGAGGCTTGAATTCCTCAAGACTGCGAGAATAAGTGTTGAAAATTTTCATGTACAGCGCTTGATTTTAATCCAGCATTTATATTTTATCAGGTTCTTCTTTTATTATTTTACTGCGAAATTCTATTCTTGAATATTCTTGCAAAACCAGAAACAAATATTTTTTATTCCATCAACTATGGAGCATCATGGACCAAAAACTCAAAGAAACATTTCTTAAGTCGATCGAATCCTACACTAATATGGACAAAAAGGCGGCTTTTCAAGGAATTTGCGCACAGCTTGCCAGGATAAACAGTGCATATAACTGGGTGGGAATTTACGTTCTCAGAAATGATAAACTGGTGCTTGATGCCTATGTTGGCGAGAAGACTGAACATGAACAGATAGCGCTTGGTGATGGTCTCTGCAGTCTTGCCATAGTAAAAAACGAAATTATAAATGAAGCAGATGTGCTTGCAAACAAGAAATATCTTGCCTGTTTTCCAGAAACCAAGTCGGAGCTGGTCGTACCAATAAGATCAGGAGAGAAACCTGTTGGCGAGATCGATATAGACTCTGATAACAAGGGCGCTTTTGGGATCGAGGATGAGGAATTTATCCAGAAAATTGCGGATTTTATTGGCGACCATTTCTTCTGAATTCACGAAAAGATATTCCTTATCCTATCGCTTATGAGAAAGTTCCCTACTGAATAGAGCCTGTTGCTGTCAGCATCAACCGTGGTCATAGAACTGGGACGTATGAATATGCCGTTGAAATCTTCCATCTCAAGCCCAAGAACTTTTCCTACTATTGTTCTTATAACGAGACCGTGTGTGACCACCAGAGATCTGTCTTCCATTTTCAGCAGTGCCGTTTCCAGTCTCTTCCTGTGAGATTCCCATGATTCTATTCCGTGTTCTCTCCTCACATTTTCCGGAAGATCTACCACTCTTCCCGCAAGTTTTGTGTCCGAAAGCGTCCCAAAATCGGTCTCCCTCAACTCCTCTATTATTCTTATTTCCGTGTTCGTTTTCTTGCTAAGAATGCCTGCAGTCTGTCTCGCTCTCAACAAGGGACTCGAATAAATGTTGTTTATTCTCAGCGCTGAGATCTGACCTGCGACGAACCCGACCTGTTCTTCACCCTTTGGTGTAAGGGGATACAAATTAATGTCGCTGGAAATTATATCTTTCGCATTAGCGCTACTTTCGCCGTGTCTTATAAATATCAGTCTCTTCAAAAATATCATCCCGATTTGGATTCCGAATTCCGTTTTAAGAATTCCCTTACGGCCGGAGTTATGGTTCTGGATCCGATAGACCTGATCTTCATGTTATCAAAATCTATCGTGGTAAAAGAAGCGTATCCCACTTCTACCCCAAAGGATTCGATCTCATTCATTCCGATTATTGAAGATATCAGCGCTCTTATGGGCAGACTGTGACTTACAGCAATAGTATTTCCGCTTGAATGTTCTGCAAATTCTCTCATTCTGGAAACTATGGAAGACCAGGGTTCCATTCCTAACGCTTCTCTGTTGCTGCTTCTGAGATATTCGATGCTTTTATTATTGTACGCGCCGAATCCTGATTCTCGTATTCTGTTCTCAACATTGATACTCTTTCCGGTCATTTTACCGATGATTTCCGCAGTATGGACAGCTCTCCTGACAGGGCTGGTGTAAATATGATCAATATTGATTCCGTTGAGCTCCTTCCCTGCTAATTTAGCCTGTTCAATTCCAATTTCTGTCAGGGGGAATCGATCAATGTCTTCTGAGATGATTGAGCTGGTGTTGGCTTCGCTCTCACCGTGTCTGATCAGAACTATCCATCCCATGACACTGTATCAAACAATGCGATAAAAACCAATACCCTATAGATAAAGTATCAGCGATAGTGCAAGGAGGGTGACCAGAAGAACCGGAACTGTAAGAATGAATCCCACTTTCATATAGTACCTCTTGCTAATCCTGATTTCTCCTTTCCTTTCGAGAGAGTATATCCAGAGGAGTGTAGCAAGGGATCCTATGGGAGTGAATTTTGGGCCTATGTCATTGCCTATCACATTTGCAAAAGCAAGATTCACACCAAGGTGCGATCCACGTATGGCAAGATTTCCAATCATGACTGAGGGGAGATTGTTGAGAAGACCTGCCATCATTGAGAACAGGAAGCCCGAAAGAACTGTTGAAAAGGTGCCACCAAGGTAGGAAATTTTTATAAGAAGATATGAAAGATCAAAAGTTAGACCTTCCCTTCCCATGCCGAAGACAATGACAAACATACCCAGAGAAAAATATACCACCTGCCACGGCGCCTGTATCAGGATCTTCCGGGTATTTATTTTCCTGTTCATGTGGGCATAGATAAACAGAGCGGATACTGCAGGGACAGCTATGAAGGCGATGGGGATGCCAAATATACCAGTCACTGCATATACTGCTATTAGAAATAGTGTCATGGGCATTGCAATTCTAAATATTTCCTCGTCCTTAATGACAGATCTTGGATTGGGTACTGCTGAAATATCCAAGCTGCCGACAAGGCTCTTTCTATAGTAAAGAAACAGGAACGTAAGACTTGCCAGTGCTGAAACAAATGCGGGGAACATCATTATTAGAGCATACTCTATGAACGAGATTGAAAAGAAACTGGTGGTAATTATGTTCACAAGATTACTTATGATAAATGGGGAACTGGCCGTATCTGCAATGAAACCAACTGCCATGATGAATGGCATTATTACCTTGCTCTCTGCCTTTGTGCGTTTCAGGATTGAATAGACCACCGGAGTGAGCACGAGTATCGCACCGTCGTTTGCAAATAATGCGGATACAATTGCACCGAAGATGATTATTAGAACAAACAGCAACTTCGTATTGCCCCCTGAAAAAATAGTAAATCTAATTGCCAGATATTCAAAGAATCCAGCCTCGTCAAGTGTAAGCGAAAAAATTACAATTGCAACAAAGGTGAATGTCGAATTCCATACTATGTCCCATATTGTTATAAGATCTGAGAATGGTGTGATACCCAGAGCAATGCACAAAACTGCACCTATTATAGCAGGATATCCTATTCCCATCCCTCTTGGATTCCTCTCCACGAAGTAAAGTGTTGAAGCAAATATGGCAATTGAAATGAGGTAGAGATAAATCATGATTTTGTCAGTTATCGCAAACCAGATAAAAAGGTAAGAGCAACAGTATGACTAATCATTCCTTTTGACAAATTGTTGAAATATGTGCTCAATATATTCATAGTCTGTACAAATTTGTGATCCGGTGTAATCTAAGATGGTAGAGAATAGACTTTCAGGTGAAAAGAGTCCATATCTAGTTCAACATGCACGAAACCCAGTGGCCTGGTATCCCTGGGGCGAGGAAGCGTTCAAAAGATCAAAAGAGGAAAACAAACCGGTATTCCTCAGCATAGGCTATTCCACTTGTCATTGGTGCCATGTCATGGAGAAGGAAAGTTTCGAGGATCATGAAGTTGCTGAAATCCTTAACAAAATTTTTGTGTGCATTAAAGTGGACCGTGAAGAGAGACCGGACATCGACAAATTCTACATGGAAGTGAGCCAGACCCTGACCGGCGGGGGTGGGTGGCCATTAAATCTTATACTTCTTCCTGATAAAAGACCGGTTTTTGCCACAACTTATCTGCCAAAGAGAAGCAGAAAAGGTGTTATGGGACTTATTGAGCTCGCTGAGTCTGTGGGGGAGCTTTGGAATTCCGATAGAAAACAGATGATTGATCAGGCTGAAAAAATTATAGATCACCTTAAGGAGATTCAGTCAAGTAAGGACGTCAAGATCGATTATGATAAAGTTATTTCAACTGCATTCAATCAACTCAAATCCAATTATGATGGTACAAATGGCGGCATTGGGGTCAGACCTAAGTTCCCGACTTCACACAATTATGCATTCCTTCTCAGATACTACCTGCTCACAAAGGATAAGTCTGCTCTTCAGATGGTGGAAAAAACACTTACCAATATGAGGCTTGGTGGAATCTTCGATCAGGTTGGACTTGGTTTTCACAGATACTCCACGGATCCTTCATGGACCATACCGCATTTTGAAAAAATGCTTTACGACCAAGCTATGCTCCTAATTTCCTACGCCGAGGCTTACAGGATTACCAAATTAGCATTCTACAAGTCTGTATGCGAAGAAATAATAAGTTTCATGAACAGTGATCTGCTCAGCCCAGAAGGATTATATTATACAGCCCTGGATGCGGACAGTGAAGGACAGGAAGGTAAGTTTTACACGTTTACCTACAACGAGATAGAATCCGTTCTCGGAAAAGATGCGGAGAATTTTTGTGCGTTCTATGAGTGTGAAAAACAGGGAAACTTCGTAGACGAAATAACAGGGAGACGGAACGGGAGAAATATACTTCATATAAATCCTGACTCGTATTCGCCACAAAAAGACGGTGTCCTCCCGGAAAATATTGATAGATTGAGAAAAAAACTTCACGGATTCAGGAGTTCAAGAATCAGCCCCGGAAAGGATCGGAAAATCCTGACAGATATAAATGCACTGGTTATTTGGGGACTGCTGGAATACCATAAAGGAACTGGAAACGAACAGGCGCTGGCCACCGCAAGGAGAATAGCCGAATTTATTGTTGAGAATTCATTCTCCTCTGAAGGATCACTGAGACACTCCTATCTCGAAGGATACACAATTTCTGGGTTCCTGGATGATTATGCATTCTTCGGTTACTCCCTTCTCCTCTTGTATGAGGCAACTCTGAACGCGAAATATTTAGATTATGCCGATAAAATCGCCAACTATGCAATTAAACACTTTTCTGATGGGAGGGGGTTCTTCTATACTGATGATCGGACCGAGGAAGTGGTCTTGAGAAGAAAGGAAGGCTCTGACATGGCTGTTCCCTCAGGAAATTCAGTAATGGCAATGCTGCTAATCAGACTCGGATATATCAAGGATGACATCAAAATGCTTGAGATTGCCGAATCTATTTTCGACCAATTTTCAGCCCAGCTCGAATCATCTCCCATGTTTTTCACGCAGATGCTATGTGCAATGACAATGCTTGAAGGCAGATCATCTATTGTTGAAATTAGGGGAAGATGGTCTGATAATTCCATCTCTGAAATAAGAAGAATTCTTGATGGAGTATTCCTTCCGTATCACTTTATCAAAAGGACGGATGGAGTAGAGAATGGAGAAATTCTTGCATGCGGTATTGGAAAATGCAATGCAAACCTCAAGACTGTTGATGATTTGAGTCGATATATATCTACAGAGAATGCAAGAAACTCCGGTGCTTTATTAAGATAGATCCTGAATTTTGCCCGATCTTTCGTATCTCTTAAATTTTCCAAATATTCTCACAGCCTGTCCAATTATCATTCCTGTTACTATTACCAATAGGACAGAGAGAATAACCGGATAATAATACTGAGGATAGTAGAGCGGGGAAAGTAAATTGACTCCAAAGATGACGGTCCACAGCGTCGAGACCGACAAGGACCTCTTGTAATATATTCTTCCTTTTTTCTCAAATACTTTGGCCTTTTTTGAAAGAAGTACACCCAATAGAATCCCAATTATGGCCAGTGCAAGACTGAAATAAATCTGAAATAGCGAAGTCGTGTAATAAGTTATTACAAGGAACAGTGAATATATAGCTGGCATCAGGAAAATACGCGTCTCTGAAAATTTCTCCCCGTGCAGGGCTAAAATAACACGAATCAAATACATAACGCCAATGAGAAAAAGCAGGGAATATTCAGTGGAACCAAAAGGCAGAAATGTAAGATAAGCGTCAAGTTTCAATATTATGCTGGTTCCAGGAGAGGTCACAAAAGTGAATGGCCAGACATATAATTAAAACTTTGTGAATGCAGGATAAACTTCCAAAGATTCTCTGACTAAAAAAGTAATATATAGAGTGGGCTTTACGGGATGATCTCATGCAAGAACGAATGGCAGAAGTTGAAATTTCCAAGGAAGGGGATGTATATTATGCGAAGGTAACTCTTCCTACAGGCGAAGTGATCAGTCTAGAAAATGAGGACTTCGAAGAGGTTCTTGAACAGATCGCAAATGATCTGCAGGAAAGATTTGGAAGCTAGCGGGGATGGCCCAGTGGTACGGCGGCAGCCTGCTAAGCTGTTTCTCTTCGAGAGCGAGGGTTCGAATCCCTCTCCCCGCGTGATATCTGGATTTCTATAGTCGTACCAAAAGATTGGAAGCATAACTGTTTCATACATACCGGAAACTTCGACGAGATGATATTCATGGATAAGTCGATGCCTAACTTATGACTTCTCCTTCGAAGTAATAAATCTCTGTCTGGCCATCGCTGAGATAGCGTGGATTGACACCAGCTTTTATTGCTGTCTCCTTAAGAAATTCTTCCTTTGTTAAGGACATCTCAACTGCAACCTGTGGCAATAAAAGCCCAGACTGGTAACCTCTTCTGACAACAAGCCCATGCTTTCCTATTGTTACACTTGAAAGTTGCAATCTGTCATTAAGTGGTAACGGGATAAGTTTCCCCAGTATGGTTAGCTCAATCTCTGCTTTCGCTATCTCCTCTCTGGTCATGGGATTAAATCGAGGGTCATCTGTCGCTGCATACTGGGCCGATTTCCAAATGGCTTCCCAAAGAGGATATATTGGTTCGATGAATCCAATACATCCACGCAACCGTCCTTCTGATTTGATCGTTGTGAACGCTCCTGACCTTTCGCTGAACTTTTCTTTCAGAGGTGGATCAATCATTTCGGAATGAGTTGAATGAATAGATTCAAGTGACCTTCTTGCTATGCTGAGGAGTTCTTCCCTGGTTTTTTCATCTTTGAGATTTACTCGCACAACCCAACAAAGTTCTAGCTCATATTCAAATATTATGAATCCCAACTATAGATTTCCAAAAATGTAACAAATCTCTCTATTATAATTTCAGTGACAAGTTATCCGAATCGTCATGGAACTCTTATAAATGGCCAACTTTTCCAAAGCCAGCTGTTTACTCTAATAAAGTAAATGTAAATAAGTAATTAGGGCCGGGTCCGGGAATTGAACCCGGGTCCGGGGATCCACAGTCCCCAAGGATATCCACTACCCCACCCCGGCCATTTTTTGAGGGAAATAGGATTTCATTTAATACCTTTATGCTTGCAGAATGATTTCCATCTTGATTTTCAAATATTTGGAAAAAATTCAGGGTAATTATTCACAAAAGGCAAGAGCGCAAGTCGATATCGTTGAGAGTATTTGATCTTATGAAATTGTTTAATTAAGGGTTTATCATTAGAAATTCATTATCGGATTACGGTTTTTCTGCATCGACGCAGTAAATTATTCCCGAGACAGCCACAGATTTTTTCGTATGGTGAGAGTATATCTGCGGAACATCAATTGAAACCAGGATTTTCTTCCTGACGAACCCAATTTTCCCGTAAATCTTGTCAAGAAATTCTTCAGTAATACTGTTGTGTATTGAATATATGTGATCTGCAACCTGTCCGGCCTTTTCTATAAAAGGCAGGTCTGCGTGAGTTTTGTAGGCCCCCCAGGGAGGGTTCATGATAACAGTGTCAAAATGCCCGCTGATTTCACTTATGTCGGTCTGGTACAGCTGAACATGGTAAGTACCAGTATTTTCAGCTGCTACTCGGAGCATTTCATCATCTATCTCATAAGCCGAAACCGATTTTGCGCCAAGGAGTGCTGCAGCCACAGATAGAATACCATTACCGCAGCCCAAATCTACGACTGACTTCCCAGAAATAAATCCATCCAAAAAAGCCTCATAGACCATTCTGGCAGCTATATCGGGTGAGGTGATGTACTGCTCATACTGAATTGAATAAAAATCAGGCTTTTTCAACCTGGACAGTGCCATTGAGATATGTTTCAGATCCACTGTTTGGTTTTTCATCAAAATTAGTAGTTGACCCCTACAGAGATTTCAACAATTTCCCTGGCCAGCCTTGAGGATCTATCTTTAGTTTCGCCCCTTGCCCTCAGAAGCTCTTCAATTCTTTTGATGGCTCTGTGGCGTTTCCAGGTACCCTGCTCGTGGGCTGCCATTACTACGTACGAAGCTATTTCTCTATCAACGTTAATGCCAAATCTCTCTCTTAGTTTAATCTGCCAGACAGGAATGAGGACTTCAGGGATAGTTTTCATTTCATAAACTCTTCTCTTTTCCTGAATAATTTTGTCTAGATTCTTTCCCCTCTCTGCAGACTTCATTGCATGTTATAACGAAATGTCCATTAAAAAGATTTTCATAGCATTATCGATAAATCAACAATCATAGATAGTAGATAAAAATTGATGATGAAAAAAAGTTATTCATTGAAGTGAAAGAAGGCGCACAAGCAATGCCTTTTCTGTATGCAATCTGTTCTCCGCCTCATCGAACACCACGCTTCTTACACCGTCGATTACGCCTGGTGTAACCTCAAGATTGCGATGTGCCGGAAGGCAGTGAAGAAATACAGCACGATCGGATGCCTGAGCCATGAGTTTCTCGTTCACCTGGTATTTGATGAATAGCTTTTCCTTCTCCTGTCTCTGGTTCTCCTCACCCATTGAAATCCACACGTCTGTATAGACAGCGTCTGCTCCCTTGGCTGCTTTCAATGGGTCATTCAATATCTCTACACTTGATCCATACCTGGACGCAAGCTCCGTTGCCTTTGACACATATTCCTTTTTTGGTTCGTAACCTTCAGGAGTTGCCACTCTAATGTTGACACCCGTCAGTGCAGATGCATAAAGTAAGGAATTGGCTACATTGTTGCCATCGCCGACATAGGTCAGGTTGAGCCCTTTGAGATTCCCAAATTTTTCATATAATGTCATAAAGTCAGCCAGCATCTGTACCGGATGCTCTGAATCATCAAGGGCATTGATAACAGGAATTGTTGCGTTCCTGGCCAGTTCCATCATCTTTGTATGTTCGAATGCCCTGTATGCAATGACATCCACCATTCTGGAAAGAACCTTTGCGGTATCCGAAATTGTCTCGCCTCTTCCCAGCTGCATATCATTGGGATTGAGGTAGAGAGAGTGCCCACCTATCTGCCTCATGGCAGATTCAAATGATACTCTTGTTCTAGTACTCGGTTTCTCGAATATCATGGCAAGAACCCTGTTCTTTGCCGAGCTCACTTCCTCGTACCTGCTTCTCTTGAGTTTTAAAGATAGCCCAATCAGATCTTCGAAATCCTCCTTCATGTCCAAAACAGACAGTATATCTCTTTTCATGCAATCACCTTAAGAGTTTTGGAATATCCACGGGATATTCTGCTACACTAACCCCACTCTCATTAAATGCCTTGATCTTGGATTCCGCAGTTCCGGTTCCATGCTCAACTATTGCACCGGCATGACCCATCCTCTTGCCTGGAGGCGCACTCCTTCCAGTAATATATGCAACGACCTTCTTGGTTATATTTTTCTTTATATAGGCAGCCGCAAGTTCCTCGTTGTTACCACCTATTTCACCGACCAGAACTATGTTCTTGGTGTCCTTGTCTTCCTGGAATAGCTTAAGTACGTCAATGTAGGTAAGACCAACGACAGGATCGCCCCCTAGACCTATCACAGTACTCTCTCCGAAACCGGCGTTTGTGAGGGATCCAACAATTTCATAGGTCAGCGTTCCGCTTCTGGAGGCCACTGCAACATCTCCCTTCTTGAAAATGTGATTTGGCATGATTCCTATTTTTGCATATCCAGGTCTGGTAATTCCAGGGCCATTTGGACCCAGCATCACGATATCCTTCCGTTTTGCCTCATAGAGTATCTCCATGGTATCGTGGAACGGCACATGCTCTGTCAGAATATAAATCAGTTTAATACCGGCATCGATGGCTTCAAATGCCGCATCCCTCACATATGGAGCAGCAACTGAAATCATGGTAGCATTCGGTTTCACGGACATTGTGTCTGCAACTGTCTCAAATATTGGGATTCCGTTTACACTCTGCCCTTTTTTTCCCGGCGAAGTACCGCCAACAACTTTTGTTCCAAACTTTACCATTTCACCAGAATGGAATTTACCCTGATGGCCCGTAATTCCCTGAACTATAACTTTTGTGTTTTCATCAACCAATCCACTCATTGTGATCCACTCCCCAATTTAACCACAGTCTCAATTGCGCTCATCATATCTGAAAAGGCATCAATTCCATTGTCCTTTAGAATCTGCCTTCCCTCAACTTCATGAATTCCGCTGAGTCTCACCACTATATGCTGTTTTATGTTGAATTTCTTCTTTGCCTCAACTATTCCATTGGCGACTGTATCACATTTTGTCACGCCGCCAAAGATATTCACAAGAATTGCCTTTGGATTGGCTTTTAGAACCAGATCAAATGCCGTGACCACGATATCGACAGAATCAGTACCGCCAAGGTCCAGGAAATTCCTTGGCTTACCTTTATGCAGTGTGAGTGCGTCCAGTGTCGCCATGGTGAGACCTGCTCCATTGGCAATCACACCAATATGGCCGTCCATCTCTACGAAACTGTAACCTTTTGATTGGGCCTCCAATTCGAGCTTCGTCTTTTCCGGATCAACCACATTGAATTCCTTGTGCCTGAACAGCGAATCAGAATCGATCACAACCTTTGCATCTGCGGCTATGAGACTGCCACTGCCTGTTACAACCAGAGGATTAATCTCTGCAAGTTCACAGTCATATTTGACAAAGATCTTGTAAAGATTGGAGACTATTGATCTGAACTGGCTCGATATTTCGGGTGAGAGATTCATAAATGAACTTGCCTCTCTTCCTATATAATCCGAATATCCCATTAGTGGATCAATGAGCCTGAGGAAAATCTTCTCATGCGGCAAGGATTCAATTTCTACCCCGCCCTCTGTCGTGGCCATAAGCATTGGTTTTCTCTCGGTCCTGTTCAGCGAGATACTAACATACATTTCCTTCTTTATGTCAATCATATCTTCAACGAGCAGTTTGGTTACTTTGAGTCCTCGGATCTCTGATCCGAGCAGTTCTCGCACTCCATTCTTCAATTCATCATCTGATCTGGCGAATTTTATTCCGCCGGATTTTCCTCTCCCACCAAGAAGTATCTGGGATTTTACAACTACTGGTTTGATATACTTCCTCACATCCTCAGGCTTCTCAACAAGATAACCATCCGGGACCGGGATGCCATTTTGCCTGAAAATATCTTTTCCTAAGTATTCATAAAGATTCAATTAGTCACCGCGCCGTTATATTCGGAAATAATAAGAATGTTTGCAGGTATATTACAGATTAATCAAACAAAAAGGCAGAAATAGGTTAGATTCGCCTTTACCCGTCCTTTCTATTTATCCGGTACTATCTCTTTCCGTTTTTCAATAGATCAGAGTACAATGTCATTGATACCCTGCAGCCATCACCAACTGCAGTGGCAATCTGTGCCTCAGTTCCGGTGACATCACCGGATGCATAAATTCCATTCACTGAAGTTCTGCCCTTCTGATCCACGTTGATATAGCCCCTGTCGTTCAAATTGACTCCGGAATCCTTTAGGAAACCTGTTTGAGGCAAAAGCCCAACGTAGATAAATACACCATCGGTTTCCACCACATCCTCCTTACCAGTTTCCCTGTTCTTGTACCTTACCTCTGTAACCTTCTTTCCATTTCCAACAATTTCAAGCACCTGTGAGTTCATCAAATACGGAATCTTCCTGTTTCTGATTGTATTAATGTAAGCCTCTTCACACATGTACCTTGGCATGAATTCCAGAATTCTCATTTCACTGGTATATTCGCTCATGGATATAGCCGCAATGGCACCTGAATTCCCGCCACCTATGACAACAACCTTCCTGTCCTTGTAAAGATAACCATCACATGTAGAACAGTAAGATACCCCCTTTCCATAATATTCTTTCTCACCGGGCACATTCAGATGCTTGTGTGTGGTACCTGTCGCTACAATGACCGATGATCCGGTATAATTTCCCTTGTTAGTTTCAACTGTAAATTTTTCTGCACCCTTTTTGATTGAATAGACCTCTGTGTATTCATTTATAGGAGCATACTCTGAGGCATGGTTTGCAAATTCGCGGGCCAGATCAACCCCAGGGATAGCCTTAAAACCGAGATAGTTTTCGACAAGGGGGGCCTCTGCAGTCAGACCGCCGGATACCGACTTATCCAGGATTATGGCCGAAAGCCCAGATCTTACCGCATAAATCGCCGCGGAGAACCCAGAAGCGCCAGCGCCTATAATTATAACGTCAAAGTCCCGTCGTGTCTCCTCTTCTGTAGAGTGAGTTATGTTAAGTTCCATAAGCAACGATTGATGATTGTGAAAAAATATAAATTATTATGGTAATTAATAGGGAGGCATTCCGCCGCCCATACCACCCATTCCGCCCATGCCTCCGCCGGCAGGGTTCTCAGAAGCGCTGGATTTCCTGGAGGCTATCACATCATCTATTCTGAGTATCATCGTCGATACTTCCACCGCAGACTCAAGAGCGTGCTTCTTGACCCTAACGGGATCATAGACGCCAGCCTTGGTCATGTCACCGACGGAATTGTCGGCTATGCTAATTCCATAGCTGCTGTGTCCTTTCTCATGCTCTGCTTTTAATTTGATAAGTGTATTAATCGGATCCATTCCTGCGTTCTCTGCAAGTGTTCTTGGTATAATCTCCAGGGCTTTTGCAAAAGCCTCTATTGCCAACTGTTCTCTTCCTCCAACTGAGTTAGCGAAATTTCTCATTCTCATGGAGAGTTCAGATTCTATGGCACCTCCACCTGGCAGGTAGCTACCGTCCTCCTTTGTGATGGCAACAACTCTGATCGCATCATTGAGAGATCTCTCAATTTCAGACACAACATGATCAGTGGCTCCCCTGATCAGGATATTCACCGCCTTGGGATTTGCACATCCGGTGATAAAAGTCATTCTGTCGTCCCCAATCTTTTTCTCTTCCACCCTTTCGGCTTTTCCGAGAACGCTGTGGCTCAGATCATCCAAGTTGGTAACAATCTTGGCACCTGTGGCCTTTGCAAGCTTCTCCATATCACTCTTCTTAACTCTTCTTACAGCGTAAATTCCGTCTTTGGCAAGGTAGTGCTGTGCAAGGTCGTCAATTCCTTTCTGGCACAGTATCACGTTAGCTCCGCTGTTTTTGATTTTTTCAACCATCTTTTTGAAGGTCTCAGATTCCTGTCCAAGGAAATCCTGAATTCTAGACGGATCAGTTATCTGTACCTTAGCCTCTATCTCAGTTTTCTTGATTTCCAGAGCCGAATCGATGAGTCCGATCTTGGCATCCTTTACTACTGAGGGCATCTTTGCATGAACCTTCTCCTTATCTATGATAAGACCGTTGATGAACTGGGTGTCGTTAACACTGCCACCATTTTTCTTGTCAACCTTGATGTTGGAGGGATCCACAACTACCTTTCCATTCCTCTCTTCCGCAACTGCATTAACCGCCTTTACCACAAGATCAGAAAGGAAATCGTATGAAGTTCCAGTGTTCTTACCTGCTAGTGCAGTCAGGGCGACGTTTCTAAGCGTATTGTCGTCGGAAGACTTCAATGCGATGCTGTCCAGAAGCTTCTTTGTTTCATTCATTGCAAGCCTGTAACCGTTTGCAATGACAGTTGAGTGAACTCCCTGATCGAGGAGTACTTCTGCCTGTTTAAGGAACTCTCCTGCAAGTATCACTGCTGAAGTTGTACCGTCACCAACAGAAGAATCCTGAGACTTTGCGACTTCGACAATCATTTTAGCAGTCGGATGGTCGACATCCATTTCCTTCAGAATTGTGGCACCATCATTTGAAATTACGATATCACCAATGGAGTCCACCAGCATCTTGTCCATACCTTTTGGACCAAGAGTTGTCCTGACCGCATCTGCTATTGCCTTTGCAGCTTCTATGTTGGCCTTTTGGGCATTTTTACCCTGTTCTCTGCTTGTGCCTTCTTTAAGAATTAGTATTGGCATCTGTCCTGACATCATTTCATTTACACCTCTAATTTACTGAGTAAATATGTTCTTCTATATAAATATTATTCACTTACTTCTCTGTTGTCCACATTGGCGCGGTAAAGAAAAGTATAGCAGGGTACATAATTATCATGTCGGAGATAAAGTTTCAAACGGATTCTAACAAAGAAAATAAATATATTAACCATTCATTACTCTTTCAATGTTAATAAACGAAGTAAATCTTTACTTGGATAAACGTGGCAGAATATCGTTCAACTTTGAAATAGACAACCAACCAATATGGAACGCTGCCGATCTTACTTCTATTGCAAAAATCAGAATTACAAAAAATGGTGGTTTCATCATTGTGAACAATAAATCAGATGTCTCTAATCAGGACGTTATTAGCGAGTTCCAGAGAAGAAATGCGATCCATATAGGGGATTCGTGGTCACTGAATCTCGATATCTCAAACACGACGCTCCTCTCCTTTTTCAAAGATTTGATATCGATCCCATCCGTTGTTGTCGACTCGATCATAATTAGGGGAACGAAATTCTTTGTTGATTTCAGGTATCACCATAATGATCATTCAGCTTTTTCTACCCTTGCATCTATGCATATCAATAAGCTAAAGGATTTTGCTTTTCCATTTCTTGGTAATTCAGGCGGCCTGATTCAGAGCCTGAAGGAACTATCCAATGAGATACCGTTGCAATACATGGAGGTTGAATCTACAGTCCCTCCAAACTTTATGGAAATCTCCAAAGACCCGGTCATAGCTACATTTGGCAACAACTGGCTCCGCGAGATAAAGTATCTCCAGGAGGAGAAGACGTATGCAGTCTATTACGAAAAGAACCAGCTTTTAAAGGAAGGAATGGACACAAAGGAAATATCAAGAAGTGAAAAGATCTACGAAACAACCTTTTCCAACCCGATTATAACATTTATATACAACAAATGTTCTGATGGATCTATCGCCCCTCTTGGGATGGCTCAAAAATTATTTGGCAGGACTTTCAGCTATTATGTCATAGTCCCGAGAATGCATCTTGAGGGATTCACGAAAATTCTGATGGAAGCCTTCTCAACGATGAAAGAATGGAAGATGAGTCTGACATATAGTATGCGAATTGATCGGCTTTAATTTTTTTCATCATTTTTAATTTCATTTATTTTTCTCTCTTTGTTCTTTTCAGCTGAAAATCTTCCCAAAGGATAATCTCCTGTGTCAACGAATTTCACAATTTTTCCAAGAATCGGATGAATTTTCATCACAATATCGTACATCTCCAGCGCAATTTTTCTGATCTCGGGGTGTGCCGAACTCCCGGATCTGAGTTCAATGAAATAGCATAATTCTTGAAGATTAATCTTCACGATGAAAACCTGATAGCATGCAAAAGGAACCACATACTGAGCTAAACTCTCGCCGGAGATTTTTCTGACTTTCTCCCACAGTTCAAATGCCCCCTTCATTCTCTCTGTGTATTGGTCCAGAATTTCAGGAAAATCTATTAGCAATGGTGGTACATAAAATCCAGAAACAGGTGTGATGTCTCTTTTTATAATTGTTAGAATTCTATGCCTCTGGAACTCCCTGAATGTTCCAAGAGAACAGGTTACCTGGAACAAGTACTCGGGTATCTCGAAGAATCTTCCGCCCTTCTCCCTGCGGTTATTCCTGGCGTTGCCTATCTTATCTATGTAGGAGTCGACATATGCTCTTTCCGCATCCTTATCTGTGCTAGAGGGTATTTTTCCTGTCTCATCAAATTTAAGTGCAGAATAAATTCTGTGCATCTCGTCCTCCTCACTTCTAAAATCGATGATCTTTACACCTGTGAAACTCTCTGAAGGGCTGAAAGTTCGAGGCCTTTCGTTGCGCTCGGTAATGTATTCGGTCATTCTGGAGCCGTAAATATTCGTGGCGTTTTCCATCAGGTTAGGAAATTCCACATCAAGTTCATTATATAGATCAGACGATATTCTCTGAAATTCCGGGATTTTCACGGCGTTCAATTTTTGAATGAGATATATGAAAGATCGTGCATTACCGGAAATTCCAAGATTAGTAATCGTGCTGACCGGCAAACAGGCTCTCGCCTCATCAAGTGCCCTCGCTCTGACAGATCTATTATAAACATTCTTAGCGGACCTGATGCTCTTTTCATCCTTCAAAAATGGAAACATTACTTCCTCGGAAGAAAGTGCATCCTTGAAACTGAACCCCTCAATAGGAAACCGTGACCTGTAATATTGTTCGGCAACAGAAAGAACCTTTTCATAAAGGTCAAACAATCCTCTGCAATGTGAATCATATTCCGATGCTAATGGATCGGCAATACCAATATATGCGGCGTGCAGAAACATACCTTCGAAGTTTTCATATTTCACGTATCTTGAAGACTTTTCAAGAAACGAGAGTCCTATCCTGCTTCCCTCAATGTACCAAGTGATGAGGTTCGATATGTTTTGCAACCCAACTTGGGCCGTGACAAGTTCAGAAACAGACTCGTCACCATATTCAAGGAATACCTTCCTATAGAACTCCTCACCTCTTTTATCATCGTTCAGAAACTCCTTCCTGTAAACGTTTCTTATATCAAGTTCAGAAGTTCTGCTGTATCTTGACATAAGTGCTCCCCTGTCAATCATTTTGCTTAATTTTATTATGAACACATTTTTTTCAGTGTTTGAAAAACCTTCCATTGAGATACCTTTCCCGATGAAGCATGATAACATTTCCCGGAATTAATGTTTATGATTTGAACCTTCATTTCGGCCTCAGTTAATGTGATATGTCCTTTTATAATTGAAATAGTAAACGGATCTTGCGATTCCAATAGAAAATCCCGAAATGAATGAAAGAACCGCCCATGAAAGAGATGCATCGTTTCCGATCCTCCTGTGATAACGCAACAGCTGCAAGAAGTCATGAAAGCCGATCTTTTTACCTTTGGTGAAAAACCTTGCCAGCAGATCAGCGTGATAAACATTGTAAGAAAGAATCTCGTTCAGTTCAGGGTGATTGGAAGATTCGAGAATCTGTTTCATTGTATCAAATGATCTGGTGTAAAAAGACGATTTGTTCTGGAAAAAATTCATCTTTGAGAGATTGACAGTGGTAAGACTTTCGTGTATCCTGTAATACGTTAACTTGTTATGAATAACTGCTATTGTTTGACCTCTGATCAATGACATGTAGAAAAGAAACTTGTCTATGCTTCTCTCGATGTTCCACAATTCATTATCAAAGCTCTTAAAAACTTCTTTTCTGAACGACATGCAGCTGATATACCAATCACCCTTGTAAGACAGTGCCTTTCCAATTTCCCTAATAGAAGATTTTCTGTTAATGTATAAATCAGTTCCAAAGGTTACCACAGCCCTCGAATCCAGTGGATTTCCATAATCATCAATGGCGGTGTTGTTGTCGTGCACCATCGACACCTCCTTCCTCGTTTTGAATATCTCACTCACAACTGAAATTTTATCGTTTGAAAATAAATCATCGTCATCCAGAAAAAACAGCAATTCCCCTGAACTCGATCTTGCACCAGTGACCATTTTTCTGGAAATGTACTTTTCATCAGTATATATCGATATAACTCCGTTTTCTTTCAGATAATCATCCACATGATCATCCTGAAAATTCTTGACAACGATTATTTCCAGTTCAGACCTGTCGCAGTTTTGCGCCAAAACAGATTCAACAGCTCTTAATAGATACTGCCTTCTGTCGTGTGCCGAAATGATGACTGAAATCAAGGGCATTCTGAATGGATATTGGAATTGGTAAATTAGTTTATGCGTTGCTTCCCTCTACTGGCTAATTCTTTTAGCCCTGACTGTTCATCCTCATAAGTCGCAGCTCATCTGTGAAGTATAATACTCTTTATACCAAGTTTTCTGGCAAGTTCACCCTCAATATCGTCCCTGTCGCCCATTACAACTGAATTCTCAAGGTCAATATCAAAGTCCTTCATAGCCTGTCTTATCAAACCGTCTCCAGGTTTCCTGCAGGTGCAGTTATCGCCCGGGTGATGCGGGCAGAAATATATTCCATCAACTCCAGCTCCCTTTTCTCTTAACTTTTCAAGGAGTGCATTGTTGAATTCTTCCATCTCTCGAACCGTGAAAAAACCCCTGGCTATACCCGACTGATTTGTGATGATTATTATTAGATACCCTTTGCTTTTGTAATCCCTGATTATATTCACGGCGTCGTCGAAAATAAAGAGATCGGCAGGATCATGACAGTAGGGGCAGTCTCGGTTGATTGTCCCATCGCGATCCGTGAAGAGCGCAGGTTTCATTGTGGAGATCGTATCGTAAACCCTTATTTTATCTTCTTCCTTTGAAAATGAAACCCTTTGTGCAGGGGGCTGAAAAAAACGGATCTTGCCCTCCCGTACTCCACCACGACCAAAACTGAAAATAAGATTATAAGTATTGAACGGTAGCTTGCATCTAAAAAGACCAAAGCTGGATAAAGTGGTCCATGGTTGTCGCTTGAGTAAACCAATATTACAGTTGTATTTCCGCTCAATTTGACAGTTAGTGGTATACCGCTTGTTGAAAATCCTGCTATTCTAACGCCCGAAATAGTATATTGACCCATAGGTTCGATAAGAGTTATCTGCGATAATCCTGACAGAGAGACATTCCCTGAAACATTAACCCCCCAAATTACCCCCTCAGGCAAGCCGCTGCTTTTTATCACGAGACTAGCTGTCTTGGGTATATAATCGACTTTGACATTTATTAGTATCTCTGACACATTAACTGTCTTGCCGGGGAGATCGCTAAGATAGGTGCCCGTGTTCATGAAGGAAACATAGTAACTTCCTGCTGGGAGACTTATGTTTATCTGGTGCATGGTGGTCGAATATTCCTTACCGTCTATAATCACCCCCCAGGAGTAGTTTTCCGGCAATCCTGATTCCGTGAGACGCAGGTCACCGTAATGCACTTCTGGTGCTATGGAGAGTGTTGATGTGTTTGACAATGTGTTAAAATAGTAATATGGCAGTATCAGTTTTCCGGAGAAATTTGCAGAATTATCAGGCTGTACATAAAAGCTCGTTGCAAAAGACTGCATGGGCTTCAGATCAATTCCTGTGAAGTTTCTATTCGAAAAGATAGACCCGTATTCTGATTCCTGGACAGTTATATCGTCTATTGAGGAGTTCCCAAAATTTGTAACGTTCAGAAAAACAAGTTTATTGTTTGCAGAATAGGTGAAATTGATAGAGGCAGAGACTGATTTAATAAAATCAACCGGAAAAGTGAACGTTTGGGCAGTCCCATTCAGAATCTGGATATTCGATTTCAGTACCAGGCTAATATTAGAGTTGCCGGGTCTTATTCTGTTATATCCGGAAACCGAAAGATTGAGCATGGATCGATTGTTATCAATAGTGGTGTTTCCCGAAGTGATCAGTGTGCCGTTGTCAAGGAATAACAGTTCATACGATACAGCTAATCTATAGGGGTAATTTGTATACACTATTGCTGAAATTACGCTGCTAGGACCCATTATAACAGATGTTGTGAGCGGTATAACCTTCAACGCTGGCAATGTTGGAGTAACATTGAGATATATTCTTGATGAATTTTTGAACGGAAAACTGGGAACCGAGAAATAAAAGAGCTGAGTATTAATGGACAGAGCGTAATCACCTAAATACAGCGAATTGTTCGCGCCCGTTAACACATTGCTGATAACCGGGAGTTTACAGGAACCGTTTGTGAATGTGAGTCCACCAAACAGGCCATATCCGGTGAGCGCATGGTATTGAGTGTCTATTATGTTTTGAGAAATGGCGTAATCAGTGGTGTTCATTTCACTCGGGCCAAGTTGAAAATAAACCTTATTCAAGGGCGTTCCGTCGTCGTAAGCGAGAATCCTGATGATTCTGCCCAGTAGCAGGGATGAATTATCTGACACCATGAAGGCTGACTGATTATTTTCTGATGATAACATATCGTAGCTGATTCCGTAATCGTAAACTTTGCTGTTGTTAGTTACGAGTGCATAATCTTTACGCCCGTTGGGATTGCCGTATGAGTTTCGGAATGGCATATTGTTTATTCCCAGTTGTGAATCTTCGATGTACGCAGATGAATTTGAGAATAGATCACGGAAATACTCAATGCCTATCCTGTCAACGCTGTCGTTAGATGTGATTCTGATTGAGACGTTCCAAATGGTCGTGTTGGAATATTTTGCAGGGTCATAATGGTAATACACTGTCGTTCTGGACTCCATGGACGATCCATTCAACTGGAGCCTTTCGACCGGAACGCTCACATTCAACCAGGAATACTGCGTGACAGATCCAGTATTGTTGAAATTAAGTTTTTTTATGGTATTTCCAGATACATTCATCAGGAGGTAGTTTCCGTTGAAGGGATTATTGCCAGAGTATTCAATGCTGAGATTTACAATTCCCGAGATGGCAGACTTAGAATGCAGGAACTCGGGTGACATGGTTATGTTTCCAGATTTGAATACCGGCGAATACTTGTTGTATTCAGCTAGTGTTTCGAAAGTCGTTGCGTTCCCTGAACTTTCAAGACCGGTGAGGCTAGATTTGAATAAAATTACTTGTGAATGAATGAATATAAAAGTGGATCCATGATGGACAGACTGGTTTTCACCAAATGTGGAATTGTACCCATAGAGGCTTGCATTGGTGCTCTTCATAATTCCTGCAAAGTAAATTCTCGAATTGTAAGTCGTTAGGGACGCACGAGAATCGTTGTACCCATACAGTGAAAGGGAAGTGACATTTCGTAATTCATTTCCAATGAATACGGTGCTGTTGTAAAGATACACAGAACCGCTTACATTAACCATCGATTCCGTACCCTCGACATACAGTCTCACATTGACAACTGATAGCATCTCTCCCTTTTTAACATCAAGATTTCCATTTAAATAATAATCAGAAAACGATAGATTACTGCCTATATGAAAGACTACGTTTTGCGATTGGACACTGTGATACAAAGTAGTGGTCTCATCTGAAAGTGGAGACCAAGAACCGTTACTGCTGCATGGAAGAAACACAATCAGCAGCATAGCTGAAAGAATTATCGCAGTAATAACGTATACCAATCTCACGAACCAGAAACTATCGGAACTATAATAATTTCGTCATGATAACAGAATACAATAAATAGCATTATTGTAGTTATACCGAAATCGGTATTCTTCCAATCACTTCAAGGGTCTCTTTATCTCCCTGTTCTTCATCTCCATTTCCACCAGATAATCCCTGAAATTGACCTTCGACCATAATTCGCTCTTTCGTTTCAGGTACTCCATGTCGCCTGCGTTTATGTAAATCCTCGTTTCTTCCCCTGAAAGTTTGTACCGTTCATATTCTTTGAAAATTATGGATTCAATCATTGATTCCACGAACTGCACGTACCTGTTCTGAGAGCTCACACTATTTCCTGACTTCTTAGCAGTGCGGAGGATGGAGGCTGCAAAGAGTGTTATTCCAAGAAGGACTTTTCTAGGAAACTTTTCAAGCTTGATTCTGAGCAGTATGTCCCTATAAGTAAAATTGCAGCCGATAATGCAGTCCCTGAAGGACAGTATATTGGTTAGTGTTGGTATGATTTCTGCAACCTTGCTATAATAAACGGAATTCACGATATTGTTTCCAGAGAAGAGGTACGAAGGTGGGATAATGGTCTTCAACACGGGAAAAACCAAGATTCCAAAGTTTAGACTTATTCTTCCCAGAACGTCAATTTCCGAGCACTGTCGTAAATTTTTCCACCCTCCGATCTCGTTGACGAGTGACCTTGGTATTATCAGCATGGATGTGAATACCGCTTTCTTCTCGTTATTGGCAAGAAATACTGATATTGTGTCTGCAAGTTGCAGGTCATAGATAGTTGATGATTCAAAAATAATGATATAGTTTCCCGTGCTCTTATTTATGAGGTTTGAATAATCCTCACCAACATTGCCGGTTGATCTAATAATCGATACGTTTTCGTATTTGCCGCGGATATCAAAGGCAACCAATGATGAGCGTACTGAACCTGGTTTAATGCATAAAATGATCTCATAATCTCTACCAATTTCCTCTGCTATAGCTTCTATACTGCTTATGGACTGTTCCAACCTGAAGGCGGTGTCATTTACTGTAGACAGGAATGAAATTTTAGTTATAACTGCATTTTCGGGTGAAAAGAAAGAAGGTATTTTTACAAAATCTGCCAGATCTTTCAATGCTTATACATATAATTACCGCATAAAATCCTTTTCAATCAATTTCCACACAGGTCATTGGCCATTCGGATTCAATCGATACATGGTATTGAATACGCCATGTCTAAAGCTTGCCCCCGATTTCAAAGTGGAATTCATCAACTGATAGCGTACCGCACTTCATGATAGGTGATTTCTCGCGAGAGCTTCCTTAATTTCCTTCTTCGCAGTTTCCCTCAGCCAGGGATGGTAGATTTCAATTCCAGCACGCCTCATCAGATCTTCTTCGGTCATAGCACATTCCTTCATAATGTGCATATCATAGTTGTCAAAGCTGAAATCCCTTTTATAAAGTATTTCTGGTTTACCCCTGAGAGAAGCACTTTTTCCCATATCCTTCAGTATGATTTTTGCAACCTTCCTTGCAACCTTTCCATAGTCTGTAATCTTTCCACCGAGGATCTCGATTATATTGTTTATCATGGCGAGTTTGAAGTCCCGGGATACCTTTCCAGGATCAGAGCCGGCACCATAAAGTGGTCTTATTCCCCAGTAAGTGGAAAGTACGCTGCCTCTTGAAATAGAAGGATAGATACGGGCTACACTCTTTACGATGTAGTCAATTTCTTCCTCCGGGGCAACAGTATCCTCAGGTGATTTCACAAATACATCGGTTGTCCCAATGATAATCACTTCTTCCCTTGGGATTACAAACATCTGTCTACCATCAATGTGCGACCTGAACACTATGGCATTAGTAATAGGCTTGTCGAACTGTTTTATAACTATGTGGGTCCCCCTGCTCAGAAGAAACTTTTCATCCTTCTTCAGATTGAGAGCCACTGAAACTTCATTAACCCAAGGCCCGGCCGCGTTGATAATGTACTTCGATCTCACTGAAAACGGCTCATTTTTTATCGTGTCCACCACATGAAGTTCCTTCACATTTTTGTCGTCCCTGAGCCCCACCACTTCGGCATGGTTGATGCAGATGCCCCCCTTCATGACTGCAGACATTATATTGTGCATGACGAGAGTTGTGTCGTCCGTCATAGCATCCAGATAATCAAAGTATCCCCTGATTGACTTGTCAAATTCCCCATGATTCTTCACCATGTGAGGTATCTTGAAGTGACCGCCCAGAACATTATACATAAACAGGCCAAGAGAGAGCTCAAAGCGATTCCATGAATAGTCATCCACAAGTATCCTGAAGTTTACGGGCTTTACCAGGAAATCATACCTGAGAAGAAAATTTCTCTCTCTGAGCAAGTCCCTTGTGAGTTTAATGTGCATCTGAGCAAGATATCTTAACCCACCATGTATCAACTTTGATGATCCGGAGCTCGTACCTGCAGCAAAATCATTCTTCTCAAGAAGTATCGCCCTTATACCGATCTGCGACAACAGATTGATAATACCCGCGCCCACGATACCTCCACCTATAACAGCGACATCATAATCTGAATTTTTAGTTCCATCAATGAAAGATTTTCTTGAAGCATATGAGAAATTGTTTTCCATCCATTCTCATCTCCTCCCCTATAATCGTCAATAAATATTAATAAAGATGCCTTACTCCTTCGAATGCAACTTTACATAATCTTCGCACTCAGTTCAGCACTTTTCCTGTTTTTATCAATCTCCCTTGGTTTTGCTGTTTTTAGAGTTACTGTAATTCGGAACTTTCTGAATAGACTCAAAACTGAAACTGAGTATTCCTCCACTGCCTATCTACTGAGGCTTTCTATAAGGTATTCAAG
>JAJYEP010000046.1 GCA_021785735.1 Thermoplasmata archaeon
TACTGGGTGGGCTGCATGGGAGCATTCGATCCCAGGGACAACAAGACTGCCAGAACAATTCTAGGTCTCCTGAATAAGGCAGGAGTGAACTATGGCATTCTTGGATCAGAGGAAAAATGCAATGGCGAGACTGCAAGGAGAATGGGGGAGGAAGGCAGGTTCCAGGAACTTGTACTCCAGAACATCGAGACTTTCAAGAATCATGGGGTTAAGAAGATAATAACTGCCTGCCCGCACTGTTATAATACCTTCAAGAATGAGTACCCAAAATTTGGACTGGATGTGGAAGTGATTCATCATAGCAAGCTCCTTGCGGACCTTATCGAAAAGGGAAAACTTTCCGTCAAAAAGAGTTCTGACAACATAACCCTGCATGATCCGTGCTACCTTGGCAGAATCAATAACGATTATGAAAACACCAGACTGGTTGTAAAGTCTTCTGCGAATCTCACCGAGATGGAAAAATCGAGGGAGAAGAGCATGTGTTGTGGTGCAGGAGGCGGAAATTACTGGTACAAGGTTGAAAGCCAGGACTCAATAAGTCAGATAAGACTGAAGCAGGCACTTGACACAGGAGCAAAGAAACTTGCGGTGGCCTGTCCTTTCTGCATGCCAATGCTCGAGGATGCCTCAAGGACTCTCAACGCGGAGGACAAGATCCAGATAAAAGATATAGCAGAACTGATCGATGAGAATCTCATTGAATGATCAAATGGCAATCATACCAGACGGAGCAGAGGCATAAAAAACTGTAATATAGGCTATTTTAGTGCAAAAGGATAATAATATCTAAAATGTAAACATCAACTACCATGAAAGAAAACAAAGATGTCTTTATAGTGGACTACAGGAGAACACCATTTTCCAGATCCAGGCCGTCTGATCCTGAGAGGGACGTTTTCAACTCGGTCAGGATGGATGAACAGCTGGGCAAGCTCTACAAGAACCTTGTTACAAGAAATGGAATCAGGGCAGAAGATATCGGCGATGCAATCTCGGGATGCGCTCTGCAGGCTGACGAAAACTGGACTTATGGCGGGCGTCACCCGGTGCTCGTGGGGGGTCTTCCGGTGACTGTGCCTGCAATGGCATTGGACCGTGCATGTTCATCATCGCTCAACGCAATTGGTATAGGATACATGGAGATCAGGTCAGGTTTCTCTGATGTGGTTCTGGCTGGCGGGATGGAACACATGACCCATGTTCCGCTTTCAAACAATCCACACGTCAAACCAAACATGAAACTTCTGGTAAGGCCAGAATTTGCAAAACTGGATATGAATACCGGCTATTCCATGGGCCTGACTGCTGAAAAACTGGCTGACCTAAAAGGTATAGCGCGGGAGGACATGGACAAATTCTCCCTGAGAAGCCACAAACTGGCAAGTGAAGCTCTCAACAGCGGATACATGAGGGAAGAGATAGAACCGGTTACAGCTGAGATAGGCAATGAAATGGTCGATATAGACAAAGATCAGAGCATAAGGTCAGACGCAACAATAGAACAGATGTCCAAGCTGCAGCCTGCATTCAAGACCAATGGAAAGGTGACTGCCGGAAATTCCTCACCCCTGAACGCTGGAGCATCTGCCACACTCATAGCATCTGAGGACAAGGTAAACGAGTACGGAATGAAGCCGCTTGCCAGAATAGTATCAATGGGATGGGCTGCGGTTGAACCATCAATAATGGGCGAGGGGCCTGTTCCTGCATCAAAAAAAGCCCTGAAGAATGCGGGGCTGGAGGTCGATGATATCGATTTCTGGGAAATAAACGAGGCGTTTGCCACTGTGGTCATTAACGCAATGAACGAACTTGGAATAAAAGAGGAAAGGGTCAATATACATGGGGGTGCGATATCGATCGGGCACCCACTTGGTGCATCCGGAGCCAGACTAGCAGGAACTCTGGCAAGAACACTCAAGGAAAAGGGAAAGAGGTATGGACTGGCAACCCTGTGCGTGGGCGGCGGGCAGGGATACTCAATGATACTTGAAAGAGCGTGATTGTATGAATTTCGAATTCACGGAAGATCAGCAGAAGATGAGGGAAAAAGTGCGGGAATTTGCACAGAGGGAGTTCACCCCTGAACTGGCAGCCAAATTTGACATGGAAGAGAAATATCCCGAGGAACTCAGGAAGAAGTCCTTTGAGGAAAAGATAATCGACTACAGTGATCCGTGGAAGGTCCTGATAGCCATAGAGGAACTCTGCAGGGCCGATGCGGGACTTGGAATATCTGCAACTGTCCCTTATTTCGGAGAAGAGATCATCTCGCTATTCGGGAGCGATTACCTCAAGGAGAAGTACCTTGCTGCAGTCAATGATGGAAAAGCCATAATGGGGCTTGCGGTCACGGAACCTGGCGGCGGCAGCGATGTTGCTGGAATCAAAACATTCGCAACGAAGAAGGATGGAAAATACATAGTTAACGGCGGGAAAATGTTCATCACAAACGGCACAATTGCCAATTTCTTCGTATCTCTCATCAGGACTTCAAACGAGGAAAAGCGGCATCACGGCCTCAGCGTTCTTGTCATAGAATCATCTTTTCCGGGCTTCAAGTCTACCAAACTAAGGGGAAAACTCGGAGTCAGGGCAACAGATACCGCGGAACTGCAATTCAACAACATGGAAGTGCCGGAAGCGAATCTTGTCGGAGAGGAGGGTAAGGGGTTCTATTATGTCATGACGTTCTTCAACATCAGCAGGATCTTTGTGGCAGGTCAGGGTATTGGGATTGCACAGGGGGCATACGACAGAGCCTTAAGAATAATTAAAAGCAGGGGAGCTGCTTATTCCAATAATGAGGAAATACAGTTTGCACTTGCAGACATGGCCACTCACATAGAAGCGGCAAGACTCATAACATATAAAGCCGCCTCGTTCCTTTTCAACTTCAAGCCTGATCCCATGGAGACAAGCATGGCAAAAAAATACGCAGCAGAAACGGCGGTTTACGTTGCTGAAAAGGCACTGGAGATAACGGGCATAGAAGGCATCTCGTCCGATCTTGAGAGATTCTACAGGGATGCGAAGATACTTGAGATCTGGGAGGGAACAAGCGAGGTCGAGAAGCTCATAATAGCAAGGAGTATACTGAAGGGGGGCGAGAACTGAAATGGAACAGGAAGAAATGAGGATGCTCAGGGAAAACATAGATGAATTCTGTACGAGAAACATAGCTGACATAGCGCTCAAAATAGAGAATTCAGGCATTCCGCAGGATCTTGTTGCAAAACTGGCCGGCCAGGGATTCCTGGGTGCAAGGATAAACCCGGAAAACGGAGGTTCAGGACTTGACGAGGATTCATACCGTATTGTGCTCGAACGCACTGCCAGGTCATCCCCATCCGTATCCATGCTCATATTCCTTGAAAATTCCATATTTTCCCCTCTCTACAGTCACGATGGATCTGCACTCAGGGAGATAGCTTCCGGAACTAGCAGAGGAACCGCGTGCCTATTTGATTACCTGTCGGGGCAGGAGGACTCTGTCAAGATGAAGTCAGGAAAGGCCTATGGCACGGTAAAGTACTGCCTTATGCCCGATTCTGAATACTTCCTCGTTCCGTCTGATGGATCCCTGTATGCACTGAAAGGAAAGCCCAGACAGAATCCACTGCCAAGGCTGGGATTCCGCGGTCTGGGGTATTCCGGACTGGAATTTGACGGATCAGATGCCGAGAAAATTCTAGAGAATGCTCACGCCATGATTGATGAAGTTATTGCAGCAGCCTCCAAGGATATCGCGGCAATTGCAATAGGCATGGCCGGTGCCACCATAGACAAGGCGATGGAGTACTCAAGGGTCAGAACCACCTTCGGCAGGCCGCTCAAGGATTACGGGCCAGTGGCTTTCAATCTCTCAGATCTGAAGTCTCAGATAGACGAGGCAAGGAATCTTCTCTACTCGGCAAGTTCGGATCCACTATCGATCAAGATAATGGCCATAGAACTTGCAAGGAAATCATCAAGGCTCTCACTCCAGATACACGGAGGCTACGGATACCTTGAGGACTTCGGTGTGGAGAAATTCTACAGGGATGCCATGTCGCTGTCTGTCTTTTTCGGAACAAGAGGCGAAGACCTGAAGACGCTCTCAAAGAAAATGTATGGAGAAACAGCGGGCATTATCTGATTTTTTTCGGAACCCCGCTTCCCATTATTTTGTCAAACTGTTCTTCATTTATTTTTCCGGTCTTTAGGGCAAGCTCCTTTATTGAACGGCCTGTGTGCAGTGCTTCCTGGACTATCTTTGCAACATTGTCATATCCTAGGTATGGATTGAGCAGGGCAGCCGATCCAAAACTCTTCGACAGATGATCCCTGCACACCTTTTCCTCACCTTCCAGCCCTTCAATGAGCTTTGTGCGGAACATCCTCATTCCGGCGGTCATTATGTCAATTGCCCTGTTGAGTTCAAAATCAATGTTAGGCATCATCACGTTCAATTCCAGCTGTCCGGCCTGGACCGAGTAATTGACAGCGGTCTGTGCACCAAGGACCGAATAGCATATCATGTTCATCGCTTCCGCAATGGAGGGATTGATCTTTCCAGGCATTATGGAAGAACCCTGCTGCACAGCGGGTATCCTGATCTCATGAATGCCAGCACCGGGTCCGGAATAAAGCAGGCGTATATCGTTTGCGATCTTGTTGAGGTCAAGGGCCAGATTTGCCACCGAATTCATGGCTCTAGAGAAATCGCTCTGGAATTCCATGATGCCGGGCAGATTTCCGCTGGGTCTGAAGGCTATTCCCGTGATTCTGGAGATCTCAGCGACGACATTTTTCTGGTAATCGGGCGCCGTATTGATGCCGGTTCCCACAGCGGTGCCGCCTATGTTCAGGTCAAGCAGATATTCGACGGAATGATCTATCTCGTCATAGCATCTCTGCATTGCATAGGCATAGGCACTCATCTCTATCCCGAGAGTTACAGGAGCCGCATCCTGGAGATGTGTTCTTCCAGGTTTTACTATGTCTCCCAGTTCCCCTGCCTTTTTCGTGAACGCATCCTGAAGCATTTTCAGCTCCGGAAGGAGTTTCAGCATCTTCTTAACGGAAGTGATTCTTATCATGGTTGGATAGACATCGTTCGTGGACTGGCTCATGTTCACATGATCGTTGGGGTGGATGAACTCGTAATCCCCCTTTTTCCTTCCGGCCATTTCCAGAGCCACATTTGCAATAACTTCGTTTGCGTTCATGTTATACGATGTGCCGGCACCGGCCTGGTAAACGTCAATCATGAAATCAGAGTGGTGATCGCCTGAAATGATCCTGTCGCTTGCCTTCACTATGAGATCCTTTTTTTCCGCATCCAGTTTTTTCCCAAGAAAATTGGCAATGGCAGCAGATCTCTTGATCTGCACAATTGACTCTATGTGATCAGAATCAGCCCTGAGTCCCGATATCCTGAAATTCTCTATGGCCCTGTATGTATTTATTCCGTAGTAGACATCGTCTTCAATCTTCACTTCCCCTATTACGTCTCTTTCAGTCCTTGCCATGTATATGAATCTCAGTAAATTATAAAAACAGTGAGTCTAATTAAAGAGAACCTGTCACATTGGATTCATTCCACTTTATGAAATTTCTCTGGCATAAAAGATCATTTCACAAATGGAATACTCGAGCACATCTAATATAAATATCAGGTTAATTCTTCTAAGTCCAAATATATTAATAGAATCTTGAAATATCCGAGTTCAAGGAAATGTTTAATATGTCAGACAACGAAATAGTATTCCGAGTTGCCGGTGCTGCCGGGGATGGTGTGCAGTCGGCGGGTCTTATAATGGCTAAAACTTTTGCAAGGAGCGGCTTGTACGCCGTCACATACAACTATTACCAGGATATTGTCCGTGGCGGGGAAAGCTGGTATCAGGTGCGTGCCTCACCAAAGAAGGTGCGGAATCAGGGGGACGGACTTGACATACTTGTTACGCTGAATGAGGACGGACTCGTAAGGCACACAAACCCGAATATAAACGAGGGCGGTGCGTCGTCACTTTCTGGAATAGCAATATTTGATGAATCAATAACAAACTATGAAAAACAGCAGAAAGTGGATTACAGGCCAATGCCGCTCTCAACCATTGCAGGAAAATACTCGAAGAATCCGTTGCTCAAGAATACGGTTGCACTTTCTGCCGCCGCCGCATCAATCGGCATTGATTTCGAAGTGATGGCAGGAGTCATCAAGGAGACATTCGGCAACAAGGGAGCTGTTGCAGATCAGAATGTACAGGCCGCGAAAGAGGGTTATGATTATTTCAAGGCGCACTATCCTCCCTATGGGAAAAAGCTGGATTTTTCAAAGAGGAAACTTTACCTTATAGGCGGAGGAGAGGCAGTTGGCTTCGGTGCAGTGAAGGGCGGATTGAAGATGTATACGGCATATCCGATGACGCCAGCTTCATCATGCCTGCATTACCTTGCATCGCATGCCAGGAAGTTTGATCTTTTCGTGAAGGTCTCCGAGGACGAGATATCTGCGATCAACATGGCCATAGGTGGAAACTATGCAGGCGTCAGGGCAATGACAGGGTCCTCGGGAGGAGGATTTGCATTGATGACGGAAGCCGTCGGTATGGCCGCAATGCTGGAGATCCCTCTGGTCATATATGAGGCCCAGAGGTCGGGACCGTCAACAGGACTGCCAACAAAGACTGAGCAGGGCGATCTGAACCAGGTGATGGGGGCATCACAGGGGGATTTCCTGAAGATAATTTTCGCGCCAAGGAATGTAATGGAAGCCGCAACGCTGACAGCAGAAGCGCTCAACGTGGCAGAGCGTTTCCAGACACCGGTATTCGTGATGGTCGATCTGTATCTTGCCGAACACAGCGAGACTGTGGAGAACCTGAACTTCGACTTCAGAATAGACAGGGGAGAGAGGCCCAAGGACGGCCAGGCAAATTACAAACGTTATCTCATCACAGACACTGGAATTTCCCCGCGTGCAGTGCCCGGTCAGGAAGGTCTCATGCACAATGAGGACTCGGACGAGCACAACGAATACGGTGATGTAGTGAGCGACGCGGTGACAGATCCCAAGGACAGGATTAAGATGATGGAGAAGAGGATGAGGAAGATGCAGACATACATCAATGAAATGCCTCCAACGGAGACATACAGGGCAGACGACGCCGAATACCTGGTGTTCCAGTGGGGATCGACCCAGGGAGTTGTGGAGGAGGCGATCGATCTGCTGAGAAAGAAGAACATAAAGGTCGGCGCAGTTGAGATAAACAGGGTCTTTCCGATGAACCCTGACATAGGAAAAATCATAAAGTCAAGAAAGAAGATAATCGTTGTGGAGAACAACTACAGCGGTCAGTACAACAGCCTGCTGAAATCGAGGTTCCTCTGTCAGACCGAACTGATTACAAAATACGACGGGGAGTCATTCTTCCCGGGTGAACTTGCAACAAGCATTGAGAATGCAATAAAGAGGTGAAAAAGATGATAACTGTAAATGATTTTAACGGAAAGGTAAAGCCGGACTGGTGTCCTGCATGCGGGAATTTTTCCCAGCTGACTGCAATCAAGGGAGCCCTGACTGAGCTTCAGATCGAGCCGAAGAACACTGTTATTGTTTCAGGCATTGGATGTTCAAGCAATCTGCCTGAATTCATAAGGGCATACGGTTTCCATGGGCTCCACGGGAGAGTTCTTCCGGTTGCCTCAGGTGTCAAGTGGGCAAATTCAGATCTCACCGTAATAGGATATGGTGGCGACGGCGACGGCTTCTTCGAGGGTACACAGCACTTTTTCCACACCGCCAAGAGGAATGTGGATATAACATACATAGTTTCAGACAATCAGATATTCGGTCTCACAACTGGCCAGGCATCACCCACATCCGAGATTGGATTCGTGTCAAAGTCAACTCCTGACGGAAACATAGAGAAACCTGTCAACCCGCTGACATTCGGGCTTGCGGCGGGAGCAACGTTCGTTGCGCGTGCATTCTCAGGGGATCCCAAACACCTGACGGAGATCATCAAAAGAGGAATACAGCACAAGGGTTTCTCTTTCATAGATGTGATGAGTCCATGCGTCACTTTCAACAAGCTGAACACCTATGACTATTTCAGGAAGCGCGTTTACAAGTACGAAGCAAAGGATCTGAAAGATTTCTCTGCAGCATACAGGATTTCTGAGGAATGGGGCGATAAAATACCCATAGGAATATTCTATGAGATTGAGTCCAAGAGATACGAGGAAATGGATCCGGTAGAGGTCGAGGGTCCGCTTGTAACGCATCCAATATACAGTGTCAAGGACGAGGATCTGGAAGAGCTTGTCTGAAGTCGATATCGACTCTGGCATCTCTCCCCTCTCCCGGCACCCATCCCTAATCTTTTCATATATATCATTAAATACTTTGCGGATATTGAGCCAACATCACGCGGAGATATATTCTCGACCAGCAATTTTAAAAAAATATTAAATACTTGGATTTTGATTAAGATCAAATTTCGGAGGATTAAAATGGAAAGCAATAATGAGCCTACCACGGGATCACCGATGACTGGCGAACCACCTACGCCCCGTCGAAAGACAGGGTCCAACGCAAAATGGTTTGCCATCGTCCTGATGCTGGTGGTAATAGTGGCTGCCTTTGGGGCAGCGAATTTTGTAAAAGCGCCTAACACAAGCACAGCTGCAAGCGTTGTATCGGTGCCAACAGCACCAGTAAGCGTGGGCAGTCCAGTAACAGTAACAATGACGGCGCCTCACAGCTATAAGACCGCGTCATTCTTTTTTGGGGACGGATCTGTAGTAACGAACAGCTACTCTGGAAGCAACGCGATATCGGCTACGCACGTGTATCAGAATGAAGGATCATACTATATGGTCTATTCAATTAACTATGGTAACGGTGCGACTTACACCAACTCAAACAGTCTGGTGAAGATCACAGCCACAGCCACATCATACAGCCAGGATGAATCACTGGGAGTTGCTCAGGTGATAGGAAACCTGTCATCCCCTATGGAAATTAACAACTATTCCAACATATTCAACCCGGGAGCAAATGTTGTTCTTGGTCTTGGATATGCTCAGACCCCTGCCAACCCATCCTACACAGTGTACAGTCAGACAGTCTCCGTCATGTTCTATTCCAACACAATAATGACCGAGACACTTCCGTACATGTTCAACGCATCGCAGGGAGCATATGTGCTTGCACCATCCTCAGCACTGTTGAACCTCACTGATCTCTCCAGCGGATTTTACGTTATCGCTCTGACCACGTACACAAGCATCATTGGGCC
>JAJYEP010000047.1 GCA_021785735.1 Thermoplasmata archaeon
AGGAGATACTGATAAGAATTATTGGGGAAAAGCAGGGATGCCTGCTTGTGATCGACGGCCAGTATGAAACTGAAGTGAGTTCAAACGACGAGATAAGGATAAGCGTTTCTGAAAATCACGCCAGATTTGTAAACGTGGGGCAGTCCTTCTTTGACAGGGTGAGGGAGAAACTGATCAAGAATGTGGTGGATTAGGGAAAGAACCCTGAGAATGATAATGGAAGCTTCCAAGGATACGTATCCCAGGGAATTTGGGGCCCTGCTGAAGGCAGAAAACAACATCATTTATGAAATCGCAATCATTCCCGGCACCATTCAGGGCGATAAACATACAATGTTCTGGATGTTCATGAAACCGGTGGATTTTTCCATTGTCGGAAGCGTGCATTCTCATCCCAACGGGGTGACACTTCCTTCCGACCAGGATCTGAACATGTTTTCAAACAACGGGCCAATACACATTATTGTCGGTTATCCCTACAGGATCACAGATTTCCAGGCATATGACCGATCGGGGAATCCTGAAAAGGTAAAGGTCATCTGAACATCATAGCTTCAACCCGACCGGACCGACGTACTGGGCCTGCGGCCTTATGATCTTATTGCTGGAAACCTGCTCGATGTAATGTGCGCTCCAGCCGAAAACCCTTGCCGATGCAAATACAGGGAGGAAGAATCTCTCCTCAATGCCAAGGGCGTTCATGTAGAGGGCCCCGTAAAAGTCCAGGTTCACGGGTATATGCCTTTCCTGCCACATATATGATTCAATTGATTCTGCGTATTTCATGACGCTGTCGTATCCATGGAGCTTCTTCAACTGGGATTTTATGTACTGAGCCCTTGGGTCCTTCACCTTGTACACCCTGTGGCCGAATCCCATGATCTTCTCCTTTCTCGACAGTTTGTTCTCTATAAACCTTATTGCCTCATCCTCAGATTTGAACTTCAGGAGGTAGTCCAGAACTTCCGAGTTCGCGCCCCCGTGAAGAGGACCCTTGAGAGCGGAAAGCGCGCTGGTTATACCACAGACGGGATCCGCAAGGGTGGATGCAGTGACACGGAGCGCGAATGTTGAGGAATTGAATTCATGCTCCATGTACATTATGAGCAGCTTCTCGAAGAATTTTGAATTTTCCCTGTCATCCCTGCCTGTAAGAATCCTGTAAAGCCTTTCGGCATAAGTGCCTCCGGTCTCTTCAATATCCCTCCAGCCGCGTATGGCAACGTCAGAATAGAAGATGATTGAAGGAAATTTCGACGCAATCTCTATTAGAAGATCCAGGTTTTTTCTGTTTTTGTATGGATAGAGCGATACAATTGACCTGAGATTGTTCATTATATTCGGTTCGCGTAAAACCCGAATGATCTCCCTGACCTTTCCCTCAATTACGGAGTTTGTCTTAAGGAGATCGGAAAATCTTGATCTCGCCTCCGGGTCAGGGATTTTACCCGTGAGGACTAGAAGGGCAACGGATTCAAAATCCAGTTTTTCAACAAGATCCACGACCCTGTATCCTCTGTAGAGAAGATTACCTGACTGGTCGGTGGTAGATATTTCCGTGCGGTCTACTATTACCCCTTCAAGACCCTTTGGAACAACAAGGCTGTTCACTTCCTATTCCTCCGTACCAAGAATCCTGTCCTCGTCTTCATATTCAGAATAGCCTATGATATCGTAGAATTCCTTTCTGCTCATGATCGAATCCATAAAATCCCTCTGTGTCCCTGCGCTGTACAGATTCCTGTATATCAAATCCATGTTTTTCAGCACAGCCCTGAAAGCAGTTAACGGGAATATTACCATTTTGTAACCAATGCTGCGAAGTTCATTCACGCTCAGCAGTGGACTTTTGCCGAATTCGGTCATATTGGCCATCAGCGGAGCCCTCACTTCCCTGGAAAATTTAAGAAACTCATCCCTGCTTTCAAGTGCCTCCGAGAATATTGCGTCGGCACCCGCCTCGATATATTCATTGGCCCTTGAAATGGCATCCTCTATGCCGTTCACGCTTCTGGCATCGGTCCTGGCAATGATCACGAAATCAGGATTTTTCCTGGCAGAAACTGCAGCCTTTATCTTTTTCACCATGTCGCTGCTGGCGATCACAGACTTGCCGGAAAGATGCCCGCATCTTTTTGGTAGAACCTGATCCTCCATGTGGATTGCGGATGCACCGGCATTCTCCATCTCTCTTACGGTTCTTATGACGTTGATGGCTTCGCCGAAGCCTGTATCTATATCAACGATCAGCGGTATCTTTGCAACAGATACGATCCTTCTGACTTCTGTGGACACCTCTGTGAGGGTTGTCACCGACAGATCCGGAAGCCCCATTGCACCGGCTATACCGGAGCCTGAAAGATATGCGGACCTGAATCCTGCCCTCTGGGCAATCAGGGCAGATATGCCGTTAAAAACGCCTGCTGAAACGACAAAATCATTCATCTGATTCCTTAGATCAGACGGTCCGGAATTTACGTTATCACGGAGAATGGACATCTGAAATCACCTCAAATATTTCCCCAACGTCCCTCTTCTCCATGGTCTTCACGGTATTCAGTAAAGCTCCTGTCAGGTCCTCACCCATGACGCGCCTTCCCTTACTGTACAGATCATCCCATGTATAGGGGTCCCTGAAATGGCCCTTGGGAACGTTAAGGTCCGCCGAATAGTCGCCCCTGGTCGTATGCACTTTGATGGAGAAGGGAAGATATTCAGGATACATTGCATCAAATTCGTCGGTCACGGTGAATTTCATCCTGTCAATGAGGTTGAGGATCTTCGGATCTCTGAGATATCTGTCGTCAAAGGAAGAGGGCACCGGTTCGCCATATAGGAGTGAATAGGCTATGATGAAAGGCATGCTGTGATCCGCGGTTTCCTTTGTTCTGGGGCGCAATTTCTCGGGATCCTTTATTATTATCCTGTTAGCGACTGTGAACGTTCCCACCTCTATTCCGGTTATTTCCCCTGCTATCCTGTTCCGCAGATCGCAGGAAGCCTGAGCCGCGCTCATTGCGTGATACTCAACCGGATAGTTCTTTATCATTGTTCTGAGTATCCTTTCCGATCCCAGCTTCAGATCGAACCTTCCGGAGACCTGCTTGAAGAATCCCATCTCGCCCTCAAATATGGGCGAAGGTCCGGTGAATCCCTCCATGGCAAGAAGCAGTGCAAAGACACTGTTCCTTGAGGCATTGGCAGCTGTTGCACCCTTCCACATGCTCAGTTCGCCGGCTCTGGTCTGTCTCATGCTTATATTGTTGTTCAGTCCCAGATTTATGGTGTTCTGGAATCTGTCCTCGTCAAGATCGGTCAGTGTTGCAAGTCCGGCCGAAGAGGATATGCTGATGTAGGTCACATGATCCCATCCCAGATCCCTTATGGATACGGCATCCGAAAGTGCTCCCACAACCTCGTATGCGACATCAATGGATCTCAGAATCCTTTCACCTTCAATGTCAAGGGCATGGGCAACAGCAAGAATGGGCGGAATATTGTCTGATGGATGCAGTGCCTCCTTTGACAGATAGGTGTCATTGTAGTCCAAATATCTTGTCATTGTTCCGTTGATAAAGGTAGATGTTGATACAGGGGCCTTTTCCCTGCTGAAGTAAATTCCAGAATTGAGCTTTCCGGCGGAAGGGAGAAGTGCCTTTCTGGCAAGTGTCACGGGAACGGCATCCCTGGCACCGTAGGAAACTATAATGGAATCGGCGATCCTTTTCTTTATGGCATCCCTGACATCTTCGCTGATCCCGGACTTCACAACCCTTCTGGAATAATCATATATGGACGAAACAATATGATCCATTTTTACAAAATATTAGCGATATATAATAGTGTTTCCAGAAACTCCTCATCAGGGGATGCAAACGCAAGGTATTTCCCGGTATCACGAAATACGCGACAGGAATATTTTACGCTGTGTAGATATTGTAGATCTGGTCCTGGGCATAGTGGATGAGTTTTGCGGCCTCTCCTCTCTTGTTGGCCATGATGTCGGACGCGCTTCTCACTGCAGTGCCAACCGCGAAGAAGATCCCCTTACTGTTCCTTATGAATACCATCTGACCCTCCCTTATCTGCATGTCCATGTCAATGATCCCCTGTGCAAAAAGGGCTGCACCGTTCATAAGATGGGAAACAGCTCCGTCATCAACGGTGATGAATCCCCTACCCGGTCTTGTCGAATTCAGAATGAAGAGAGAGGGCACGAAGGTTCCATTCGAATCCTCAAAACCAATTGCCTTTTTTGCCTTATAGTAAAGCTTGATATCCTTGCGGTCGTCAACCTCAACATCTGAGGAGTCTGCAAGGGATACGTCTATGGCGCTTAGTTTTTCCATCACCGATCTGGCGTCTTTTCTGGAGATATAGTGTCGAGTCATTTTGTCCCATCCTACGGTATATATGCCCTGAGTTTATCCGCAATGTCAGCATATTTTTCCGGCGTTTTCAGAAGATCAGACAGCAGTGGGGCTATCTGGAAGCCGGTGGATCTTTCATCCTTAGTGAACATCCACTCCCTGTTCCCTATGCTTCCTTCAGTTGCTATGAGAAGTGCGCAGAATATTGACTTCTTGATTGGGGTGATCGCCTCGTTTTCCCCAAATTTCTTGGCATAATCGGCCCCGCGTTTGTGAAACGCCATCACGATATCTATGAGGTACCTCGAATTGTCCGACCAGGGCTTGATCACAACCCTCTCGTCAACCTCAAGGCTCTTCAGTCTGTTTCTCATAATCTGTATCTGTTCCATGGGATTTCCCTTCAGGGACTTGAAATCACCAGGATCGCTTCCGGGAAACATCTCCTGTAGAATTTCAGCCGAGTGGCTGTTCCACAACAGTTCCAGAATCTTTCTCTCGCTGGGGTCTTCCATGATCACCCCTTTTGAAAGCGATTTTAGACCGTTTCTCACACTGGAAAGTCCCTTCAGGTCGGGAAACAGATCAAGAAGCTCATCCTCATCCTTGTAAGGTTTGCCGCCTACGAGAAATATTCCATGCCTGGTTGCCTCCTCCATCCTGTAGTTCTTCAGATGCCGGAGAAAAGTTTTATCATCAATCTTTCCGTCGAAATATCTGTAAAGAATTTCATCAGGTATTCTGGGGGCATATTCCTGCAGATAAACGTATTTTATTGAAAAATCGTGAATCACATCCTTGGCCAGTACATGTTTGACTATCTTGTAAACTGTATTGTACTGGGAATCCTCGAAAATGTTGATCGGAATGCCCTCAAGATGTCTGATTTCGAGATGATCTCCTGATGTGCCCACGTTAATGGCATCATCTGCAATGTTGTAGACAATCCCCTCCTCCTTAAGGACATCTTCGTAAAATTCCCTTGGGGGTGGATTTCCCTTGCACGTGGCAAGGTAATAGTTCTGTGAAGAGAACAGTTTCACGTTTCTTGTTTTTATAAGGGAAGAAAATGCAAGCATTCTCCATATATCGTCATCAAAGTTCTGTATGCCGGCCAGGACCGAATCATCAGCCTCGCCCCTCCTTGCGTATTCAACCTTTCCATAGGGTGTGCTTATAAAACCGAGCAAAGGAACGCTTTCGTTCTCCAGTATCCTGTGTGTTTCTGCAATTCCCCTCAGGAACTGATCCGAAGATTTGTCATATTTATCAAAATCTCCTGACTCGGCAATCTTCTCAAGCTTTTTCCTGTACCCCTCAAAATGGCACATGAATCCCTTTTCGACACATTCTGGAATAATCCTCAGGGGATCCTCATAAAGCGTTTTTATGTTCCGGACAAACTCTTTCTGACTTTCTTTAGACTGTGTCTTGAGTTTCATCTTCCGAGTTATCTCTTATCTAGTACCCTTATGGCCTCAGCCCTTACTGTGACCGGAATGGGAACCATGGATTCGATCAGCTGAACAGTGACCTCTTCCTTGTTCTGGTCGATGGACATTATTTTTGCCTTTTCCCCTTTGAAGGGACCGTCAATAAGCTCGACAAATGCGCCTAGATCCAGGCCGGTGACCGCAGGCTTTGGCGTGAGATAATGCTCAATTTCGGAAAAAGAAATGCTGCCTTCCACGATCCCCTTGAATCCCCGGATTCCCTTGGCTATTGCTTCAACCAGATCGGGGTGCATGGTTTCCACGAAAACGTAGCCTTTCAGATCACGCGAAGACATTATGGAAATCACCTCCTGCGGCACATCCTGGGGAAGTTTTCGCTCATCTTTGTTCTTTAGGCTTCTGTTTGAAAGGTCAAGAGAGACCTGGAATTCGTTTCCCACCGTTGTCTTAACTGCAATTATAACGGGACGCAGCGTAAATTTCAGATTGTAGCTCTGTCTGTTAAGGTCATCCTCTGAGGATACTGTTACATTCAGTTCGCAGGTATCTCCATCAAAACCTCCTCTTGGCGTTGTAACCTTGAGTAGAACTCTCTTAATCGAATCTCCGTCTATATCGACGGTTTCTTCAACAGGCTTGGTATCATCAGTTGAAAAACTCACAGTCGACGTTTTTCCGTTGACCATAGACACCATCCACTCTATGCCGGCATCCCTCTGAGTGAGGGTCTCATTTATGGATATCTTGAATTTTCTCTTGCCAGCGTGTGTATTCTTAATTGATATGGGGATATCGTACTCTCTTCCACAGCCCAATTCCCTGTCGCCAGTATTAACTTCGATCCAACCTGTATTCTCTAGATTTTCTGTCATAAATACACCTTATGGAACTTTAATGTAAACACCCATTATTAAATAAATAACGAAGCCCAGCAGGCCCAACAGTGTTATGCCGAATCCCGTTATCAGAAGCACCTTTATATATTCATCCTTTGTTGGCTTCCTTGCCATTTTAACTATTCTGGCGTATTTACCTTTACCTATGCCGCCAACTTTCCGTTCGATCCTTTCCTGAACCTCAACAAGCTTATCTTCTACTGCCATGAATACTTCACTTAAAGTATATCGTTGGATAAATCTTTTTGGAGTGAAGGAGCCTAAAATATTCAGGACCTGAAAAACCTATTTGGTTTCGCTGTCCCTGTAAATGTTGCGGGAAAGGCAATAAATCCCTCAGGATAAAGTCCCGCTTTGTACGGCCGGAGTACAAGCAAACCGGGGAATTTTTATGGAAGACATTCCAGACAGCCAGCAGAGGAACTGCATCCCGGTGAACAAGCATCCCTTCTCCGATTACCGTCGTACACCAAGCCGGCATTCAGATCCCGGACTCACAGGGATTTGATCCGGTCTAATTATAATCATAAAGTTCCAAGTTATAATAGATTTGTAAAGATATATATACTCATTTTTCAGTATGGATAAGATAATAATGATTTCTGACAAAAGTGCCAATAGCAACTGGAAGCCCTCTTACTCAAGAATGCTGGCCGGTTTCTTCGTCGTCCAGTTCCTGATAACCCTTGTTATTCTTCTCACTGACATGAACCTGAGGAACGATTTTGGTTTCTACACAGGAAGTGGCTACTTCATACACTGGTGGGGTCTCCTCGTAACTGCGGTGGTTGATGTGCTTGGCGTAGGACTCCTGATTTTCAAACCATCCAGAACCGTTTTCAAAATAGGAGCAGGATGGTCAATATTCATGGTCGCTTTTCTGTTCGGTGATATCCTACTTTACGAGGAGGTTGGTTTCAGCACGCCAACTCAGTTTGCCGACTACCTCTTTGGGTTTTCAAAATATCCTTCTACCGAAAGCTACTACCCCGGGCTTTATGCCGTACTCGCTGCAATTTACATCATCATCGTCATCTTCTGTCTGGTCCTTATACTCAGCAAGAGGGAGAAGTCACTAAAACAGTAAGCAAACGAATTGGTAGATCTGCAAGAAGTCGCAACGCGTCATTTTTATACATGGGCGGAGACCGACCAAACCTATAATTACTATAATCAAAAAGTTAATACTGCTTGTTTTGTATTATCATATGGTATGGGTAAGAATCTGGAATCGGTTCTCAATTCCAATGCCGGTGGGGAATGATGTCGTCTGCTTGAAATGAAAAACATTTTCACGGTGGAACCAAAGGCTCACGGTTACTCAAAACTGAAGATAGAAAAGATGAGGTATGCTTCTGAATTCGTCGATATTATCCCCAAAAAGAATGTACTGTTTGCAGGAATCTCAGGATCTGTTTCATATGAACCCGCAATTGGCGATGACGTTGATATTTTTATCATAGCCAGGAGAAATCATCTCTGGTCGGTTCTGCTCAGGGCTATGATTGTCAGGAGAAGCAGCAACATGAAGGACATCTGCCTTTCGCTCATCCTTGATGATCGATATGCCTCTTCACTGTACAGAGAAGGTCTGACTGAACTTATGAAAAGGGATGCACTTCATGTGATACCGCTCTATGGATCAGAATATTATGGAAATCTGCTGCAAAGTATTCCCAGGGATGGTAAATCTGAATACGGCATTGAACCCGCAAGATCTGAGATAAGGCCGGAAAAACTTGAAATCCCCGGAGTTGTGGATATTCTATCGCTCATTTTCTTCGCCCCGTTTATTTTTCTAAAGTCAATCCGCAGGTCCCATCTGGATAAAAAATCCATCGGGATGGACGGAATGTTTTGGACAAGGATATCCCGCAGATATTTCTATTACGATTCCAGGAAATATGTAAAACTCTCGAGGCAGGAACAGGAAGGTGATGCCCGCTGAAAACAACCGCGGTCATATTTTCAAACAATGATGACGGTTCTGTCCGCAGGATATCTGATATAATGTCGCGATCAAGTGTTCAGCAAATCATATGGGCTGTTGAAGGAGATCCATCGACAGGTGAATTCCTCCGGAAACTGGATTGTAGGAGAAATATTGTGGTGTTCAACAGCAGGCGACTCGGGAAAGCTGCTGCATACAACAATGTGTTTGACCTCATCAACGGAGAACTGGTGTTCCTGATATCTTCTGATGTCGTATTTGATCCTCAAATATTCGAAAAAGTGGAATCATACTTCAAAAATTACGATCTCCTTATTCCCTCGGTCAGAGCATCTCACAGTGAAGGTCCGATCAGAAAGGTATCCAATCTTCTCTGGGAAATAAGGAACACAGAACTCCGGTTCCTCAACACCAGCGGTTCTCTGATCCATGGAGGTGAATTTGTTGCAGTCAGGAAAAAGTTTCTCTCAAGAATTCCCGATGTCGTGAA
>JAJYEP010000005.1 GCA_021785735.1 Thermoplasmata archaeon
AAGGATATCCGTAAAGGGTCTCATTATAGATATAAAGCGGGATAAAATGCACATTGATTCCCTGAGTACTGAAGCTGATTCCAGAATTAAACAGAATGCCTGGAAGATTCGGGACCGAAGCCTCGTTGGGATCTGAATAATGATAGGTTACATCACTTATCATGTTTACCCCATAGTTTGATAGTGTTCCATAAATGACCCAGGAGTTTGCCGCGCCGATCGGACATCCAATCCAGGAGTCAAAATAGATGCTGACAGCATTTTGTCCGGCATAATCCTGATTGCTAATCTCCACGAATGAATTTCCGTAAGGGATCTGCGAAGGAGGTGTGAATTTATTCGATGAGGGTGACGTTGATGGTTGACCAATGTGTATAATGCCGGTACCTATCAGAACAGAAAATATGAATATGGCACCAACTACTATTACCAGCACTCGGGCAATCAGGTTTTTTTGATTACTATTCAAATCTTTTTACCACCCACTTACATCGAAAACAATAATGGCGTATTACCACACCGATTTAAATATGACGTCCATTTGCGCAGGATCACTTGTCCTATTGTGCAGTTATTTTGATCCTGTCCCAAAGACGTGGATGCACTTAACCTGTTATCCAACAGAATGTTGCATTCTTATGAAGGTTAAAAATGATATCGTTAGATGGTAAGCTGACTCATCGGCAGGCTGAACTGGAATGACTGTTGAAAAACAAGTTTATGTTCATCCTTTCCATACACCAATTGCCACGCCGACGGCGAAAATGACAAATCCAAAAGTGATGACCGGTTCTGTGAAATGTACAAGAGTAATATAGGATGACGCAGAATTAACGAGTGATTGATAATCTATAACCGGAAAATACGGTAAACCAATGAATGAGGCGACCAAAAATGCAGCGACAATAAGAACAATGGCTACAATGCCTTTTTTTATTGCAAGACCCAACATGAGACCTACAGCAAAAGTCAGAACAAGAAATATTTCATCAGCGTATGGACCAAGGTAAGAAGGTAAAACCATGATACTTCTAAATGCTAATTCTTATTATATATAGTAATGTTTGTATCTTGCGCGATCTGGAAACGAAATTCCAGTTTGACAAATACAACTTGCGTTCCAGGAAGATTCTGATTACAATGGCAAACTACAGTTTTTAGGTAATTATGGATATCCCGCTTACGACTACTTTACCGGAGCGCATCACTTTTGCTCTAACGTTGGATCTTCCCCTGTCTATTGAATCAAATACCTCTCTCTCCAGATAAACAGTTATTCCAGAAACTGCTAGAGTTATGTACCTGCTCAGGTCTGCTGGCTTAGACAGTCTTGCTACTACCTTTCGTATGATCTGACATGATTCGTCACTGCATGGTCCGTTCACTGAAACCATGGATATCTCAAGAAATTTCCTCTCAGGCGAATCCATTAGCCCGTATATGCGGAGGGTCCCAAGTCCAACTTTCAGATCTATTGTTCCCATTATCATCACTAACGGTTCAGTGAGCTGGTGATGCCTGCGTTTTATTGGGTTTCGATGCTGCATTCCAACCATATGGTGATAATGATCTTCGAATCTTCCCGTTAAGCCTAAGAGAATTTAGAACTACTGAAGTGGAGCTCATTCCCATGGCCAGTGCTGCCAGTATTGGAAGCAGAGAGTAAATGTACAATCCAGTAAGCGGAACCAGGGCACCGGCAGCTACCGGCAAGAGAACAGAGTTGTATCCAATTGCCCATCCAATGTTCTGTTTCACCTTTGAGATTGTTTTCGCACCGATAATCACTGAGTAAACAACATGATTCAAGTCATTGTTGAGCAGTATTATATCTCCGCTTTCCCTGGCTATGTCAAGACCAGATCCCATTGATATGCCAACGTCTGCAGTTTCAAGAGCTACGCTGTCGTTTATTCCATCCCCAACGAATACCACATATTCGCCGGATTCCTGATATTGCCGAATGATCTCTGATTTGTCTGCCGGCATTGCCCCCCAGTGTACATCCTCAATACCCAGGGTCTGAGCAATTCTTTTGGCCTGATCTTCGGAATCACCAGTAACCATTGAGACTTTCTTGCCCATTGATTTCAGGGAACTTATTGCAGCAAAGGCAGAATCCCTTATTCTGTATGAAAGGAGTATATGTCCCATATCTTTTCCGTCAACAGAAATTGTGATACCCGTGATGCCCGCTTTTGTTGACCTTGAAACCTGGATTTTTTTCCCTTCAACATTTCCCATTATTCCTAAACCTGGAATCTCCTTGATTTCGTTGGCAGTTTTGAGTTTAATTTTCTTATCCTGCGAAAGGCTGACAATTGCTTTTGCAATGGGATGATCAGAATATTTTTCCAGAGATGCAGCCATGGTCACAATATCTTCGTAGGATATCCCTTCCTCCGGAAGTACATTTTCGACGACCGGATCGGGCATGGTCAACGTGCCAGTCTTGTCAAATACAATCGTTGTTGCCTTGGCAAGTCTGTCAAAAGATCCAGAATTTTTTACGATTATACCGTTCTGGGAGGATATGTTGGAAGAGATGAGAAGTGTTATCGGTCCTGCAAGTCCTATTGCACATGGACATGCAATCACCACAACCGAAACAAAAACAAGTATAGCTATCTCCCAAGGATAAATAAATCCCGTGGAGACAAGATAGAAATACCAGAAGAGTGATGATGAAAATGCAACCGCGAGCACAACTGGTATGAATATTGATGAAAATACGTCAGCTATCCTTTGCACCTTCACCCTACCCATGGAAGCGGATTGAATGAGCCTGTACACCTCATTTATAGTGCTGTTTTTACCAGGTTTTTCTGCCCTGATCTTCAGGATACCATTGAGGTTCCTCGTACCTGAGACCACCATATCGCCTTCGCCTCTTAACACAGGGTCCTGTTCACCAGTTATAACGGATTGGTCTACCTCGCTCTTTCCTTCAACCACCTTTCCATCGCATGATACGATTTCTCCGGGCCTGACAAGAATGATGTCTCCAACCTCTATGTCGTCCGGTTTTATTTCAGTCTCTGATCCGTCACCCGCAAGCTTGTGTGCTACGTCAGGTAAAAGGGTCTCAAGCTTTCTTGCTGAAGAATTCGCTCTTTCTTTGGTTACCGTTTCTATGTAATTCCCGGTCAGAATGAGAGTGATTATGAAAGCAGCAGCGTCAAAATACACTGATGAACCATAGAAAGTGAAGAATGTCAGATAAGCTGAGAAGAAAAAGGCTGTCAGGGTACCCATTGATACCAGTAGATCCATGTTGCCGGTGTGCATCTTGATTGAATGATATGCCCCCTTGTAGAAAAGCGATCCCGAATATGCCATTACCGGGATAGAAAGCAGAAGTTCGATCAGATTATGGAAGAGAATCCCCGGAAAACCGTACTGTACAATCATGATCGGGATCGTGAAGACCCACGCCACAACCAGCTTTCTCTTTATCTTTCCAGATTCTGCCTCAGGAGACAGGAATTTGTCCATGCATGCCTGTGAACAGAAGTAATATTTCTGCCCGTCTTTCTCAACAAAGAGATCACTGCTTTCAGGTACAAACATGCCGCAGACAGGATCGTTGGGCAATCACATCATCTTCTTGAATACTTGATGGGGTTCTTATCAAACTCTGTCTTGCATCCAGCGTTGCAGAAATAAAATGTCTTGCCCTGAAACTCACTCTTGTAAGGTGTATCCTCCTTCACTTTCATTCCACACACTACGTCTTCTTTCATAAATCAGAATCCCTACAGGATATTTAACTCATCATTGTGCAGACTGCACACCTGCATTGTTAATATTGCGCAATATATCTATTGGTTTTCTTATCCGAAGATATCTTCTTAAAGACCTCTTCTCAGATGCCATGAGTGAGATTATCTGTTCTCCCACCGTCAATGACCATAACCTGTCCCGTCATGTATGAAGAATCCTCGCTTGCCAGAAACAACACTGCTTTAGCTATGTCTTCTGTTTTACCTGTCATTCCCAGGATTGTGCGCTCTCTGAACCACTTTATGGTATCGTTAATCTGATCCTGAGTCTTTCCGCCTGTTGTCATTTCCGTATTGATCCAGCCTGGCGCAACCGCATTAACTCGTATGCCAAAACCTCTCAGATCGAACGCGAGCCGTTTGGTGAGCATAATGACCCCTGCTTTGCTGATTGCATAGAATGTTGTGTTGTCTGCTGATGTCCCTATCCCGGCATTGGACGTAATGTTTATCACATTTCCTCTGGTCTTTTTTAGATCGCTAAGAAATGCTCTTACTGTATTGATTGGACCCAATTGATTTATGGAAAACATCCTGTTAACCATCATTTCGTCGTAGTTTTCCCAACCGCACAGGTACATTATTCCTGCGTTATTCACGAGAATGTCAATTTCGCCCATCGTATCGTGGATAATATCCGCCATAGACTTAACCGATGTAAAGTCTGAAACGTCTGCCTGAAAAAGACCTATGTCCGGAAACTCCTTCTTTAATTCTGCTGCGTCTCTGTCGCTTCTATTGAAATTCACTGCGACTTTTGCCCCCTCAGCGAGAAATGATAAGGCTATTGATCTACCAATTCCCCTTGCACCACCTGTCACCAATGCCAGTTTCCCCTGTATTCTCTTAGCCATGGGTTAATGATTAATTCGTAGTGTAAAAATCTTCATGAGAAATAAAGTTCAGAAGTATGCCCAGAAATTATCCTGCCATAAATCGTACTCTTCCTTTAACTCCCGAATCCTGATCGGTTTAAATTCGTGACTTCTTTTAGCATCCTCGTATCTCCTCATCAAATTGCTGTAAGCAAGATGAGCCAACTCATCAAATTTTTCTCGTATCATCCTGTCGTTATGAGGATGCAGCTTGGTTACCTTCGGACCACTGTAAAGTATTTTGAAAAACTTGTTTTCGCCCAGAGTCACGTGAAACACTCTCCAGTCAACTTCCAGATCTGCTGATACCTCATAACCGGTCAGATCAGCAAGTGCTTCAACTGTTTTCACACCCTCACTGTCATCGTTAAGCTGAAATGAAATCTCTACACCTTTCTCCATGCGTGAGGCTATCGAAATCATTGTATTTATCATATCACTTTTGCAAAGGGCTGCTGCAAATATCTGTATATATGGAAAAAAGTACTGATCATGATGCTCCAGTGCAATTTCAGGCTGGTAATTCAAGTTCCAGAATTGGAGAACCAGTATTGGTTGGAATCTATTTTCTCCGCCCTTGTTCGATACAGGGTAAAAATATGAGAGATTCCACTGAAAGCCAAGTGAATTTGACCAATTCCACTGACTTTAAACCCATCTGCGGGATGATTTGAAAAAATTAGCGAAACAAAAATTCATATCATTTCCATTCTGTCAGAATCCTTTCTCTGTTAAAAGTTGCCTTGCTTAGATAATAAACAATTAAAACAGCAATGAATATTCCCAGAGAGATTATAAGGAGATTTGTGTTTGTTGTCAGTGACACCAGATTTGCTTCGCCCATGATATACAAGATATAAAAGGGTATTAAAGAAGCAGCCCCGATCTGGTAAGCTGTCTGTACGTTGTTCACCTTTGCAGAAATAAAAATACCAAAGCTGGTTCCGTACATAATTGCGAGAGGTACTCCAATGAATAATATTATGCCAATGTTCCAGTTGGGATAAAATGCATATCCCAAAACATGGGAGGTCATAACATCCGCCAGTATCATAAAGAGTGCAAGACCGAAATAAATCGAAAGTATCATAGGCAGAAATGATGAAATATATTTCCCAACAAGTATCTCTCCGTCAGAAGTAGGCGTCGCAAGTAACGGTTCGAGACTCCTTTCTACCTTCTCCCCGACGATTCCGTAAGAGGATATGTAAAGCGGCAGCAAAGCAGATATGATGATGAAGAAGAATGAAAAAGATGCCAGCAGCTCTGCTACAAAAGACGGGGGTGCAGATTTTCTGACCGCAACATACGAAACAAGAACTGGTAATGCAGTGCCCAGCAGAACAGGGGCCGCGATAATGGACGCCATCAGCGTTTTACGTCTTTTCAGAACCGCCAGATCCTTCTTTGCCACAATCCAGGATTTCCACAGTCTCATGGGATCACTCCTTCACCAGTTTAAGATATACATCCTCAAGCGAAGCTCTCGTTTCACTGACGGATTTTATCCTGCCACCGGCTGCAGTTATGGAACTGACGATTGACGGGGTATCTCTGTCAGGATCTTTCATTTCTATCATCATTTTATCTCCATTGATCTCGATGTTAAGCGGATGTTCTAGCTTTACTGCATTCACGATACTTTCATTGATATTCTCAACAATGATTTCCGTCTTTCTTCCATACATGGTTCGTTCCAGACTCGCGGGCGTATCGATTGCCAGTAGCTTTGTCTTGAGGATGCCTATCCTGTCACATATCCGCTGTGCTTCATCCAGATTGTGCGTATTCAGCATTATTGTTCGGTTATCTTTCTTTAGATCGAGAATAACCTCCCTTATTGTTTTTGCTGCCTCAGGATCGAGATTCGCGGTAGGTTCATCCATTATGAGCAAATCGGGATCATGCACCAGGGCTCTCACAACGGCAACTTTCTGTTTCATTCCCTTTGAAAATGTGCCGACAGCCTGATCCCTGTTATTCCATAGGTCCAGCATTTTCAGATACTTTTCTATGTTTTCCTTTATGACCTGCATTGGTGCTTCATACATTCTCCCAAAGAACTCAAGGTTTTTGACAACACTCAGTGACTCATACAGTCCAACATTGTCGGGTACCAGACCGATCATTTTCCTTATTTTCATTGATCCATTTATGTCAGTGACGTCATAGTCACCCACTTTAGCAGTTCCGCTGGACGGACTAATAAGGCAGCAAAGCATTCTTATGGTGGTGGTTTTTCCCGCTCCATTTGGTCCAAGAAGTCCAAAAACCTCTCCTTTATTGATATCGAATGAAAGGTCTTCAACCGCAGTATTGCCATTATATTTCTTCGTGAGATTATGAGCCTCTATTATTGTACTCATTTTTTCGCATCTTTTATTTTATCTGCAATATTAAAGTTGTACTTTAACACTTACCTTATTACATGAAGATCTTTTATAAAATTTTGATTGAAATGTTTGAGAGTATACTTCATTCCCTTGAAACAAATATTCCCATCAGTACGAATATACTTTAAAGGTGGTAATTATAAAGTGAAGGGCCAATTCCAGTAAGAAGCCTAATTAAAACCGTCTTTAGAATTCATGCTGGGCAGAAATAGAATATGCGATCATACAATCCAGTCAGCCCTGCTGCGATCAACAAAATAAAAAGTTCATGGTTTAAAATTTATGGAATCTGCCTGTCTCGCTTCTGCTGTTCCTCCGCCCTCTGATCATATGGATATGTGACTTCCATGTTGCTTGCATCGTTTATGGCATCTATCTGATCAGTTGTGAGTTTCCATCCTTCAGATCCAAGGTTATCATCCAACTGTTCAATGGTCCTTGCCCCTATGATGGGTGATGTAACAGCCGGGTTGCATAAAACCCAGTTCAAGGCAATCTCTGCCATGGTTTTTCCAGTTTCTTTTGAAATCTTCGCAAGTTCTAATAGCACCCTTGCAGTCCTTTCATTTTCATATCTGCCGTAATACTCCTTGGATGAAGAGTCGCCAACCCTTGTCCCTGCAGGTGCGTTGGTGATCCCTGACTTGTATTTACCCGTTAATATTCCACCGGCAAGTGGACTCCAGGGCATTACTGCAATGTTCTCTGCTAGGGCCATGGGAAGGATCTCATATTCTGTCGCCCTGACGAGTATATTGTAGTGAGATTGAATGCTGACAGGCTCATGCCATCCTTTGTTCCTGCACAGTTGCAGTGCTTTCTCAAACTGCCATCCCCGGTAGTTGCTTATCCCCACATATCTGATCAACCCATCCTCGACAAGTGAATTTAGTGCACCGAATGTTTCCTCAAGTGGAGTAAGCGGATCCCATGCATGAACCTGCAGCAGGTCAATATAATCTGTGTGCAGTCTCTTGAGGCTATTTCTAACAGAAGAGAACAGATGCTTTCTCGAAAGCCCGACCCCGTTGGGAAAATCTGTAGTCCTGAATCTGGCCTTGGTAGCCAGTACAATACTTTCCCTATCCTGTCCCTTAAGCCAGTTTCCGACTATCTCCTCTGACTTTCCATTAGAATAAACGTTTGCAGTGTCCAGAAAATTTCCACCATTCTCAATGTACCTTGAGATGATCTTGTGGCTTGTATTTTCGTCCGCCTGCCAGCCAAATGTCATGGTTCCAAGGCAAAGTTCGCTCACAATGATTCCTGTGTTTCCGAATTTTCTTAGCTTCATGTTTTTTGTAGTGAAACACTCAATAAAACCTTTATCCATTTTAGACTCCTTGGATTTGTAAATAGCGTATAAACATGCAAATTCTGATTTTTCGTTGACGAAATTATGTGAATGAAAACGTTAAAGTTCCTCAAATCACTCATAAGTCAGGTGTGAGGTCTTGAAAGAACTAAGCAAGAAGGAGGTTAAGCAAATACGAAAGCTCCTCAAGGACGGAATAGACGTACCTGAGATATGTAAACAGTTTGATATAGAGCCGGAACACTGGCGTGACATGGTCATAAAATACGATCTATTCTAGCCCATGAATATTCATCCATGCCCCTAGAACAGTCAGTTCGCAACTCGAGACGGTTCTATATTATGAGAGGAAACGACATATACTACGAAGAAGAATACCAGGAAAATCGGGATGAGCAGGAGATCGTTCACTAATACGGCCGACTCAAGATACCAGAATGTGGAGAACGTAAGGAGTAGAGCCGAAACTGTCACCTTCATAATCGCCTGCTTTATCTTCCTGATCTGGGAATGCAGGATGAACGAAAAGGCGATTACTGCGATTATACCGATGGAAACTCCAATGAGGGTTGAATCATAATTATTTGGATAGAGAGCAACCAGCACAATTGCCGCTTCAAATGCCTCCACAGCTCCGACAGAAAGTGCAGTCACCATGAGGCCTTTCTCATGTGTTTCCTCTGGCTTACCCTTGAACCCCTGTCTCTGGTATCTGAAGGATCGTCTGGCACTTCTTACCAGCCGTAGTCCAAAATACAGAAGAAGTGTTGCAGAAAACAGCCTGACGTATACGAGTGGAAATATTGAAATAAAGCTTCCGGCCAGTGCGGTTGGAATAAATATAACTGCCACGCCTATGGCGACAGATAGGAATACCATTTTACGCTTGGATTCAGCATACAGGGCTATTCCAACGGCCGAGGCTTCTGCCAGTTCAAGAGTTGTTATTCCAACAGCGGCAAGAAGAATTCCTGGGTCTACATACATGATAAGGGATGGTATAGTATCACCGATTTATTTTTTTGGAAGGAATTGATATATAGGAGTGTTTGAATAGGTCATTAGGCATCCAGATGAACGAAAACTGCGTATTTTGTGACATAGTTGCCGGCCGGCTCCCATCCTACAAGGTTTACGAAGATCGTGAGATACTGGGTTTTCTAGATATAAATCCTCTTGCACCGGGGCACACACTGGTTGTACCCAAAAAACATTATGTTGACGTATTTGACATACCCGCTGATACCCTGGAATCCATAGCAGGAGTTGCGCAAAGCGTTGCAAGGAAAATCAGAGAAAGCGGGCTCGGACAGGATGTGAATTTATTCAATGCAAGCGGCGTATCTGCAGAACAGAGCGTTTTTCATTTTCATGTTCATGTAATCCCGAGAAACCCCACGGACTCCATAGGAGTCCATGGTTGGTGGAATCCGAAAGTTATCCACCTCAGCACTGCAGAGTTGGAATCTGCCTGCAGAAAGCTGTCAATAGAATGAAATATCTGTTCAGAGCTGATAATCTGTGACCGTAGGGCTCTTTTCACATTTTGAATATAGCCGGAACCGGTGGTATCCATTTGTTAACACTAATACAGTCATCAATACGCCCATTGCTATTGACAGGTCAATGAAAAGTTTGAAGGGAGATATCGCGATAACCATAGGTTGACCGTGAAGATTTTACGATATGAGGTCCCCATTGAAATAAGGGCGCTGAAGACTGCCAACGTTTATGTTGTTGATGATGACAGAAAGATTCTGGTGGATACGGGAATGTCAGATAATTCCTACAGATCTCTTGTTTCCCAGGGAGTTAAGCTTCAGGATATAGATATTGTTTACATCACACACCTTCATATTGACCATATAGGAAACGCGCGCAGGATACACGACGAGTTTTCAATTCCTTTAGCTATGGGGGAAGGTGATGTGGCCCGGGTTGATGCAATCCAGAGCGACCCTCAAGCCTTCAATCGCCACACTATGAACATGATGAGGTCAAACGGGACTCCTTCAGGAATTGTGGAAGAGATAGTTAGGCATCACTCTGTGCTCGATCATCTGGGCACTTACAGGGACCTTAAAATCGATATCACCCTTAAGGGTGGGGAAAATATTTCGACAGGCACTACTGCCATAAGCAATCCCGGTCATTCCCCAGGTTCCTTTTCTCTGTATGCGGAGAAAATAAATTCACTGCTCAGTGGTGACCATGTGCTTCCCGGAATAACTCCAAATATAAGTCCATACGATGAAACGACAGATATGCTCGGGTTGTACCTTGAGAGCCTGAATTCGACCTCGAAAATCAAAGCCAGTACGGTTTATCCAGGACACAGATCCCCATTCGAAAATGCGAATCATAGAATCGCGCAGATCATTGAACACCACAACCAGAGGATGAAAGAAATATCTGAAATTCTGAAGGATTGGAAATCTGCATACACCGTCGCAACATTGATGACCTGGAGCAAAAACAGGGAATTCGGGACTATGAACTATATGGAGATGAACTTCGCCATAGGTGAGGCGATTTCACATCTGATGCACATGGAGATCGTTGGAACTGTTGAACAAAGGGAAAATGATGGTATCATAGAATACAGAGCGACAGCTTAGAATTTTCGGCAAAATTGAGAATCAGTTCTTTCAACTTCTTGCATGAGATTTCTGTCTCAACACGTCAGTGAGACCTGAAGCAACATTCCATAACAGGATTCTTCTGTTTCTGTTCCCTATCACAACATATGACAGAATGTTTGGCAGAAGAAAGGCAGTGGAATGGTAAAGGGCCCTGATCATGAAATATTTCTCCCCAGCGTGAACTGACTTCATATAGGTGAACCAGTCCACAATCTCCTCTCTGACTCTTTGAGGATCACTGATGCCATGCTCTGCCCAGAGCCCAAATTCACCTGGAAGAGCAACATCATGGTAAATGAAAGCTCCGGAAGTGGCAACTGCTCTCATTCCAAGCTTCTTTATTCTCATGGTGATGGTGCCCGAACTGTTAATCTTGAGATTTTCATCAAAACCTGCTGTCTTTTTAAGCACCTCCAGAGGAATCAGACTTGCGTTTGGTAGGGCGTCGACATCATACATTTTCCCCTCAAGAAGAGGATTCCTTTGCATGTTTCTTCCTATTAATTCATGTCCCCATCTGTTTCTGCTGAATGGAGTTGCGTATACCCATACCAGATTCCTGTTCCTCTGATAAAGTACAGATGGCATTGCAGCGCCAATATTGTCACTTTCACCAAATATCTTTAATGTCCCGTAGAGGGTGTCCTTGTCAATCCGGTTATCATCGTCAATGAAGAAGACTAATCTGGAAGAAGCAAGTTTCCAACCAATATTCTTTGCTTTTGATATGAAGACCCTGTCTTTGAGTTTTACGTGTATGACTTTCACATCTATGCCGAAATTTATCTCATCCTGATCAGTGGAGTCATCGACTATGATAATCTCCTTCAGCTGCTTTATAGCAAATTTCCTGATACTATCAAGAAGATTCATCAATAGATCGTGGCGATTGTGTGTCGGTATCACTATTGAAATTGAGACATTTTCTATATCCTCTTTCATTTCCTGACCCTTTCTCTTGCCATTCAAATTACTTCCTGCGCGTTGTATAATAAGGTTCAGGGTCATAGAACTTCCTGTGGGATATGCAGAGATCTCCTATCTGTTAATATAAATCCAGATATTACAACAATAATTGCGGTGCCCACTTAATGATTACAAGTTAGAAATCAATTTTCAATGAAAAGAAGGAGTTACCTCTCCAAAATTAGATGGCTCCCAGACAACAAGGTCTGCGATCTCTGTAAAAATAGACTATTAAAATCTAATTGCAGGGGAAGGTTTGCAATAAAGTTGGATTAGTGCAATAGCAAAGTAACAATTACGACTGCTATTGGAATGCATATAATCAAGGAAAAAATGGCCCAAGATCCCCAATGACCCATATTAAAAGTGTACCCCACGCCGAATCGCTTCGGGACGAGGATTCTTTTATCATTCTTGTTTACGTATATAACTCCCCCACGCCAGTATAAATCATCGTCCTTTACTCCTGCGGAACTGGAGCCGATAGGATATGGACGATCATTGTTCTCATTTTTAAGTTTCAGATTGCTTCCTAGCTGACCCGTCTTTAGGGATACAAAAATTATTACGACCAACATGACGAAAACCGGGAGTAGCAGAAATATGGTAAGACTGTTGGAATTAACGCTCAGAATTCCCCATTCACTGTAGCTCCCGAGGATAAAGATCAAATTTATAAAAACCGGGATAATCAATATGACTTCCGTCATCCTTTTCCTGAAAATTGTGGCTCTTTCCTGATCTGCTAATGATGGACTGGAAATTCTAAGAGGAGTTTTCTCTATTGCATAGGCAATGAGAATCAGTAACGAGGTAACTGCGGTGGATATGAAGCCAAGCAAAAACACACTTATTATAGATTTTGCAGAATATTCATTCGGTAAACCGTTTATTCCGTAATGTGTTGGAAATACCGCCGGTATGGAAGGATAGTATGCCAAACCGGTCACGATCAGAAGTACAACTTCTATAATACCTGGAATAGCAAAAAACCACGGAAAAGGATCCGATCTCCCTGAGACGAAGTTTGCTGTTATCGTGCTGCTGGATTCACCGATCCAGTTTTCCGCTTTTTTTACTTTTTCGATGCGGTAATGTTCGGGAAGATACGTGAAAAAAGATAGGGCCACTAAAAGCAATGGTAATAATGCAAGCAGGAATATGTAATTTGTGGGAATAAATAGTCCCGCAGCAACCAGTATTGCTGTAAAAACAAGAACAAAAGCTGTATAAGTCTCTTTCGCGCTTTTGATAACCTTTGAGTCCAGATGGCTTTCTGGTATACGAACTCCAAAATTAACAGTTTTCTCCGTCATGTAAGGGACAAGTGAAATTATTAAGCCTACGATCGCTGTCAGCGCGATCTCTATCATGTTGAATTCGTTTATTCCGGTCATTTTTTTAATGCCCCCTTATTCTTTCGGTTGCGTGATTTGATGATTCCAGTGATAAAATCATGGATCTCCTTCTCATTGAACCCTCTGGCAAAGGCTTCATCGATTATTTCGCTTTCTCTTTCTTCAAGTCTATGCAAAGACAAATCGTCCATAGGACTATTCTTTACCACGTATTTCTTGTTGCGCGAGAGAGCAATGATTCCCTGATCACGCAAAATATCGTATGCCTTATTGACCGTGTGAAAATTGACATCCAGTATCCCCGCCATGGTTCTGGAAGCAGGCAAATAATTACCGGGCTGGAGTTCACCTATGGAGATATGGTGAACTATCTGATCGAAAATTTGTTTGTATATAGGAGTTTTTGCGTTGTGGTCAACGCTTATTGTGAGCATTTTAAATGATGTACTATATGATATAGAACATATAAACGTTATGCATCAATATCTTTACTAATAACTGTTTCCGATATCGTCGAAAATGTTCCTCCGCATTATACATTCAGGGTTGAGTGAATGAAGTGTTCAGTAAAGGTATTATTTATCCCCTGAGCGAGAACTCACAGTAATCATTATTTGATGACTTCTTGGGAATTCATTTTTAATGATCTCCCTGAGAGTTTTCTTGATTCTATCAATTTCAACAGAATAAATTACTTTCCTGAAGCCATTTTCCTCAACTAGGAAGCTTTTCTCTGTTCTGATTATTGTAACAATTCTGTCCTTCTTGAAGCTCTTCATTGAGATGAGATTGTCTTTTTCATTGCTGAATAAAATATTCATAACCGTTTTTTCCACAGATCTTACGGGTACCCATGGCATGATCTTCCAAATGTGGACATACCCAAAACCTTTGGCACACGTATATCCACTACGATATCTGCTGGAACAACATTCGAAAGGAGAATATTGTAAAAACTCGAGCTAAAATTTCCTCGAGTTGAGCGAAATCATCATAAAGAATTGAATAAAACAAGATAAGTCATGGAACATCCTGTTGCTGCAAATTGTGAAGATTATATCATTCCCCTGGAAATAAGTATCCCAGCCTGGACCAGTGCCGATCCTGCGCCGCCAAGAATGGTATTGTGGCTGAGTGTAGTAAACGATAACCAGTTTCCGGAAAGCTTGAATCCACCTGCTATGACGGACATTCCACCGTTCAATCTTCTGTCGAGTCTGGGCTGGGGCCTGCCTTTATTTAGATTCACCATCAGTAATTTCTCTGGAAAAAGAGGTATTTTAGTATCTATAATCAGGTTCCTCTGTGAAGACATTCGCTTGACAATTTCATCCAGCTCAGGAGGATCGTTGAGTTTCATAAACACGGTTTCCATGTGTCCGTCGGTAACGTTTACCCGGTTGCACATGGCAGTAATGTTCAAGTTCATTGGAATGATAGTTCCGGATCTGTGCTTTCCCATTATTTTTGGCGTTTCCGTTATTATCTTCTCATCTTCTTTCTCTATGTACGGAATAACGTTATCGGCTATATCCATGGACGATAACCCTGGATAGCCTGATCCACTAATTGCCTGCATTGTGTCGACCACAATATCATCAATGGATAGATCAATAAGTGGTTTTATCGCTATGCTAAGCTGCGTCGAAGAACAGTTCGCATCACATGTGATAAAGCCAGAATAATTGTTATTCCTCCGCTGATAATGCAGAATTTCCAGCTGATCGTGACTGACCCCGGGAACAAATAATGGAACGTCGGGCAGCATTCTATTCAGACTGGATTTTGAAATCACTGGAATCTTTTTTGCAAATTCTATCTCGACCGATGAAGCGTCTGTTGGTAAGGCTGAGAACACAATGTCCGATTCCCTCGAGATCGTACCTATATCGTGGGTATTGTCGATCTTGAAGTCACCATATTCCTCAGGGTAATCATCATCTATTATCCATTTTACTGAATTTGACAAACGTTTCCCGTATTTAGAATCTGATGAACTTATGTGCGAAAGCTCAAAGTTGGGAAGTTTAGAAATTAGAGATAGAAATCTTTGACCAAGTATGCCGGTGGACCCTAGCACAGAAACTCTGAAACTCTCCATTCTAAATCATTAATTCCACTATTTTTGAATGAATTTCCTCCGCTACTGTCTGAAGTAATTCCCGTTTGACTAAAAGTATCCTGCTTCTGCCCTTAAACGCCATCTCCCTGACCCCCGTATTCCTGAATCTGTTGTAAGTTTCCGTAACTACATCGTCAAACAATTCATCTCTGAACGAGCCCTCATTGACTAGAACTATCACTGCATGCTCACTGTTTACGGAAGCTGTTACTCTTGTGAAATCCTCGGGCAATACCGATGCATAACATTTTGCTCCGGGATGCAGAACAATAACGCTGTTTCTGATTATTCCCCTGTAGACCCAAAGGCCCTCATTCTCTGAAGATATGAATTTTTCTAAATCTTCCATCACTTGGGAATGATCTTGGCGGAATTCGAGGCCGTCTACGAATTCGGTAAATTCATTGACAACGATCAGAAAGAATTTGTCAGTATGTTCTCTGACTATCTCAGTTCCTTCGATGGATGGACCTTTTATTCCGCGGACGCAAATTCTGGACTTTTCCAGATCAACATGTTTCAGTGCAAGTGGATGAATAATCTTGGCCTTCAATGACATCATCCTTTCGGCGAGGTCTATGGATATTCTGTTAAACCTTACTGCGCTGTATATGAAAGAAGGGTCTGCAGAATAGATACCATCGACATCCTTCCAAAGATCAAGCGATGTGGAGCCAGCCGCTTTTGAGATCAGTGCGGCAGTTAAATCGGATCCACCCCTTCCCAGAGTCCTGACATTACCATCAGGGTCAGATCCGTAAAATCCAGGAACAATAATAATCCTGGAATATGTTGAATAAAGCATTTTTTCAATTGAGTATTTAATAACCTCACTTCTCGGATTACCATCCTCGTCAACCCTTATTAGATCAAATGCATCCACAATCACATTTTCGAACCCATGATTGGCGAACCGGCTTGAAAGTATTAATGCGGAGAGGCGTTCACCATATGATAGAATCTTATCCTGGAGAGACGTTTCGCCGCTCTCCTCAAGGATCCTAAGATCGACCCTCAGCTCTTCTATGTAGCGATCAATTTCAAATGACTTGAGAAGATTCAAATGGAGTTTACTGATGTTATCAAGCAATTTCTCAGCCTCGGTGGTACCATTCCTCTCAATGAGCCTGTATAGAATGTCGGTTACTCCTCTGAGCGCAGAGTTAACAATTATGTACCTCACATTTCGTCTGTAACTGAAAGAAAATGTACCGATTGCCCTTTCTATGGACTCATCAGAAAACAGCACACTCCCGCCCATCTTTATGACATGGACCTGATCTGCAACGTTTGCATAGACTTCCTGCGAACCATTCTTATCCCCGTTAAAACTGTTGGTTTCTATCAATATGAATGACAGTAATTTTCTCTTTGATTTAAGTCTTGCCATTAGTAGTTACTATAAATTATTATTACCAATCATTAATCTCTTTTCAAAAGCCAAAAATCTGGTTTCGTCTTTCAATTTTAGGTCATGAATTTTTTAGAATGCCAAATATATTATAAGAACTCGTTCAAAACAAAAATAACTACTGGTAATATTCGATACAAAACCGATTTAAATCTATATCATATCAAGCAAAGCATGAATGAAATTTCAGTCCGTGTTTTTTCATCGTCTGCCAATGTTGGATCAGGTTTTGACATCTTTGCTGTTGCTACTGATGCATTCAGCGAAATCCTCACACTGAAATATTCCAAGAGTTCCGGTACGAAGATTGTGGTCAGATTCAACGGAGATTCAGTTGAACCGTTGAAAAATACAGCAGGGTACGCCATACATAGAGTAACGAATGATCTGCAAATAAAGGGACGAATTGAAGTCAAAACAATCAAAGAGATCCCGCCTGGTATGGGTCTTGGGAGCAGCGCGGCATCTTCAGCTGCCTCAGTGTTTGCCATTAACAGTCTTCTCGATCTTGGTCTCAAGGATTCTGACCTTATTAGATATTCTATGATCGGGGATAGTGTAGCCAGTGGATCTGGCCATGCAGACAATGTTTCTGCGTCGCTCTTCGGAGGGTTTGAGCTGGTAACCGGCAACAATTTGATGAAACCATATAAAATTCCAGTCAACATCGATCTGTTCTTTCTTATTGTTATACCAAAAATTCGCATAGATCAGAAAACAATGAAGGCAAGGATGATAATCCCAGGATCCATTAGCAGAGATGCGCATGTTACAAATCTCGGGTATTTTGCATCGCTTCTCTATGGATTGATGAATGGTGACAGAGATTCAATATCTGATGGCCTCAATGATTCCTTTGCAGAGAGATCAAGAATAGTACTGTATCCATATCTTGATGATCTGAGGAAGGTCTCTCTGGAACACTTCTCTTTGGGAGCATTTCTGAGTGGGGCAGGTCCCTCCGTATCAATTGTGTGTGACGGTAAGACAGATATGCAGGGGTTACGACCTGGAATCGATAATGTAATGAGGAAATATGGTCTAGACTATTATACTAAGGAGTGCAAAACTGCAGGAGGGATTTCAATTGAATGATTACAGCGACTATCTGTCTGAAGATGAGGAAAGCGAGTTCGGCTCCCTAACATATCCTATATTTCAAACTTCTGCGTTTATTATGCCAAAGGGTTTGAAATTCAGGTACACCCGTGAAAATAACCCGACCGTAGCAAATCTGGCGAGAAAAGTCAGTTTGCTGGAACATGCTGAATCCACCACCTGCTTCGCATCCGGCATGGGTGCAGTCACCACAACGTTGCTGACTTTACTGAAACCAGGCTCAAAACTCCTGATTCAGAGGGATGTGTTTTCCAGATCCTATACCTTTTCCAGGGATTTCCTGACAAAGTGGGGAGTCAGTACTTCATTTGCCCTGCCTGGAACCAAAAATACCATATCTTTGTTGAAAGATAAGCCTGATGTCATATTTGTGGAGTCCATCACAAATCCAATACTGCGGGTCAATGATATCAAACTCATGGGAGAGGAGATACACAATATCGGCGGAATACTTGTCGTGGATTCCACACTTAGCACTCCTCACAACATCAAGCCCATTGATCTTGGCGCTGATATAGTGATTCACAGTGCATCAAAATTCATGTCCGGCCATAACAATGTCATTGCCGGCACATGTTCAGGAAAAAATGAACTCGTTGAAAAGATCGATCTCATGAGGAGGACACTGGGTCCTTCTCTTGATCCGTTCAGCGCTTTTCTCGTTGACAACGGCATCAAGACCCTCGGTATCAGGATGGAGAGAATCAATAACAGCGCCATGCATATTGCCACAGAACTCAACAAAATAAAACAAATTGATAGCGTCATATATCCTGGTCTGAACGATCATCCCGACCATTCAATTGCATCTAAATTCATGCACGGTTACAGTGGCGTTATTGCATTCAGGGTCAACAAATCCATTTCAGATCCGGAGAAAGTTTTTAGATATATGAAGTTGGTAAAGCCGGCCAATACACTGGGTGGCCCCAATACAGTGATCTCTCACCCGGTAACGATGTCACACAGGAGCCTTAACGATGACGAAAAAAGACTCATTGGTATAGACACACATATTTTTAGGCTCTCGATCGGCCTTGAGAATCCCGATGACATACTCAATGACATAAAGAACAGCTTGTCAAAGGTGACATCTGTCTGAATACAGGCCCTAGAAATAACGGAATGTTGATAAATCAAGCAGATCCAGAAATTTCCTGAATTCTCCTATATTAGTGAAATCACCGGTAACTTGATCCCAGGAAATTTCAACTCTCACCCCTTCTTCTGATTTTTTCCCGTTTACCAGTATTCTTAGGCTCTTGACCTTATCCAGTTGATCCTTCAATGGAAAATTTTTTGTGAAGGATTCTTCTTTTCCATCCAGAAGAATTACTCCACTGTACTTTATGTGATACCCGTGAATTTCCACTTCCTGGAGCTTTCTTGCTGCAAACAGCATAGAGAAATATTCCAGAAGCAAAGAGAAGTCATCGGTAATCTGCATCACATCGTGATTGGGGTATAGGATTTCAATTTTTACAAACTATTTCATAATACTCAGAAAAACAGGTCCTCATAATTTGAAGGTTGCGTAAAAATATTAATGATAATTGGTATGCTCGTCAATGAAAGTTTTAGTTATAGGCGGATCTGGATTCATTGGTAAGCATATCTGCCTTGGCATTAATGCCGATGAGATTGCCTATTATTCAAGATCAAGATCACCGGAACTTGAAGCACGGCACATAAAGTGGATTCCCGGATCAGTTCTGGAACCTGAAAAGGTGGCATTAAACGTTGAGAAATATGACACCATAATTGATGTGGCAGGTATATGGGATGAGTCTCAACAGAAACATATGGATGTCAATGTCCAGGGCGTGAAAAATATTGTTTCTGCAATCAAAAATTTTGATAAAGATCAGAGGCTAGTTTATGTATCTGCCATTAACATCGATTACGGGTCTGATGAGTATTTCCGTACAAGACGCATTGCAGAAGGCAACGTAAATCTCGTGAAGAACAGTGCGGTTGTTCGGCCATCTGTAGTTTTTGGAAACAGATCAAAGATTATGGAGGATTTGTTGAAACTTGCAAAATCCCCCCTGAAAAAATTGCCTGAAACAGGCAATCTTGCACCAGTTTATGTGGAAGATTTTGTCACTGTGCTCAATAAGACCATGGACTTCCGCGGTTCCATGAATGTTTGTTCCAAGGAACAGGTAAGTCTGGTGAGTGCGATCAATGCGATCAGGTCAGAGATCGGTGCAAATCCCCTGAAAGGAATCAGTATCAATCCCAAGAAGATCAATAAGTTTCTTGATAAGATCTCGGAGAAACTTCCGTTATCTAAAGACAGGATCAACATGCTTCTCCTTAACTATTACAGGGAAAACACCTCGCTACTCAGGTATGTCGATAATCCCGTCACATTCAAAGGATTTGTGGAACAGTACGCAAAGAGTAGCGGAATCGACCATGACTGATATCACTAAAGTAGAACATGACCCATGGCTTCCCTGTAAGTCATGATTGACAGCTTTCCCAGATAATTTATTAAATAATCCGACACCTTGTGTTTGAAAAGTGGATCGTTTCGCATCATGAGAAGATATCTCAATGCAAGCTTCATGTGCGCATGGGCAGATAACAGATTGGCGGATCTCAGATCCCCCTGTGACATTTTCTCCTTGAGGTCAAGCCAAACCTCCTGTTCGTGATTGAGAGGTTTCCTGAGATTGTCTGGAATCACAGAATCGCTGTCGAAGAGGTTTTCATAGAGGGTATCGAGGATATCTAACAGGGATCTTGTAACCATGACCCTCTTGCTGTCCGACGCGGCAATGCCAAGTGAGGCCTGGGCAATTCGCATTTCTGAAATGTAAGCAAAATAAGGGTTATCTGCAGGTATATCCATGTCAAGAAGTTCGCAGTAAGCTTTTGTTATGTCCTCATCCGATGGTTCCAAAATTCATCCTCTTTAAAATAGCCCCGGGCAGATTCGAACTGCCGTCAACGGGTCCAGAGCCCGGTATGCTTGGCCACTACACCACGGGGCTATTCACGACTCTGCATATTCCACTATATCTTAAATTTTTTTAATAAGTCTCCAGAGAGATATTAATTAACACTCAACCCTTTGTAGATCATTCCCAAAATTTTACTTCTCCTTCGATAAAGAAATGTCCAAAAAGAACATTGAACAGTTATGGATCTTTGGACCACAATCTCTGGGTCATTTTGATCTTATAATTCTGAAAATAATTTTGTATTTTATAATTCACAAGAGTTAACTGTGTAATTTCATTTTTACACGCAAAATTATTATAAAGAGCAACAATGAATTGACAGATGAAAAATTGGAGCGGCCATATTCAGTTTGACGATAAATTTGAATGGAAGGACCTGTCAAAGGCATTCCCTGATATATGGGAAATCATAACAAAGGAATCCAAGCTCAATCTCGAAGATGCAAATTATGACCAGCTCAATCTGGATCTCAATATGAAGGAAATTGGAAAGAACAAGAAGCCATATGGATATCTTAGGGACGGGGCAAAATTCAGGCTGATTTTTCCCATTGATCAGAAAGAGATGATTGTTTACAGGGGAATGCCTTCGGAGCAGATCAAGGATCTTACGGAAGCAATTGCCAAGGTCTTGAAGAGCAAGAAGATAAAATTTACAATAGCTTATGATAAAATGATTCTTATCGATATTAAGAGTCGAAGACGATATGGTTAAGCACACTTATTTTTATTCATAGCAAATAATTATATCGCTTACTGCAATATACCGACATGGTCAGCAGGATAAAAGTTGTTAATGAGGTTGGAGAATTAGTTACCATTTTTCATGCTGCAGATACAGATGTTAAGAGAAAACTTTTGCTTGATCTCTCCACAAGTTGGATAACACTCAATGATATTGAATCGAAATACGGTGCTCCTGGCAAGAAAGCTCTTCTTTACCTCGACAAGATTAAAATGATTGAAAGCCAGTGGATGACAGGAGAACGTGGTCCCGAGAAGGCCTATCACACGTACTACACCAATGTTCAGATAAATCTTATGGGATCAATGGATGAGCTTGCGGATATTATTTATGCCACCACACTTGGCGAGGATTCACTCGAGGATTATGAAAACAAGATAAGGGCAATGATGACTGATTCCGAAGGCGTTTTTGTCGGCGACGCAGCGGAAAAACTTCAGGTATCCCAGACTCTTCTCAGGGGGATTGTAAAAAGATCAAGCATCCTCCAGATAAAAGGTTACAAGATAGAAGTAGTGGAAGACGCAATCTGATTATGACTGAGAATTTCGAAATCTCCGTTCTGAGATACGGCCACAGACCATTCCGGGATAAGAGGATTACCACACATGTGGCCCTGACTGCGAGGGCATTCGGTGCCTCTTCCGTGTTTATTGATCAGAGAGATGAGGTTCTTGAACAGAGTGTGCATAAGCTAACTGACAGGTTTGGAGGTAATTTCAGAATTGAGAGTGGCGTGAACTGGAAACGCCTCTTTGAAAATTTTCCCGGAACCAGGGTACACCTAACCATGTATGGTATACCCGTGGAAGAGGCTGTTCCCAGGATAAAGGAAAGGAAGAAACCCGTAATGGTGTTCGTGGGTTCTCAGAAAGTTCCTCCTGAGGTCTATTCCATAGCAGACTTCAATGTCTCAGTAACTAATCAACCACATAGCGAGATAGCTGCTCTTGCAATTTTTCTTGATCGGTATAATGAGGGGAAGGAGTTGAGGGAACAGCATAATGGAAAACTCAGGGTTATTCCAATGGAGAAGGGAAAGAAGGTCGAATTCATACCCAATGAGATGGAATGCATGGAGATACTCAGCGAGGAGGGGGCAAGTGACCTTCTTATCAGCCACCTCAAAGCAGTAAAGGACCTTGCAGTCAAGATCGGTGAAAAGTGCAATGCCAGGCTTGATCTGATCGTCGCTGGCTCACTTCTACACGACATTGGAAGGACGAAGACGCAGAAAATAGATCATGCGGTTATCGGTGCAAGGGTGCTTGCAAACAGAAATGTAAGTTCAGAGGTGGTCAGAATTGTTGAGAGACACATTGGTGCTGGCATAACTGCTGACGAGGCTTTGGAACTGGGACTTCCAGAAAAAGACTATGTGCCTGAAACCCTTGAGGAAAAGATAGTTGCCCAAGCTGATAATCTAATTTCTGGGACGACAAGGATAAAGATAAATATTGTCGCTGAACATTACCGTAAGCTAGGTCTTAACCTTCAAGCTGAAAGAATAATGAAACTGCAGAAAGAACTTTCATCAATATGTGGCATAGATCTTGATGAAATCCCTTAAAAAAGCAAAAATTAAAGTTAAGCTTGAGTTAAACCCTAGTTGCCTGCCGCCGTAGCTTAGTTGGTAGAGCACCCGGCTGTTAACCGGGCGGTCGTCGGTTCAAATCCGTCCAGCGGCGTTTGGGGTCGTAGCTTAGCTCGGTAGAGCGCCTGGCTCATAACCAGGTGGTCGTCGGTTCAAACCCGACCGGCCCCATTCCCTTGTTTATCGCGCTAAAGAAATAAAATAGGTATAATTTCCTGTAATGAGAATTTAGAATAAGCAGTCATCTTTTAATATCATTTTCATACATATCTGCAACATAAACCCCGATGGCAGGACTAGCTGTGAGCCCGGGTGATTCAATGCCGATTAGGTTCACAAAGCCTGGTAAACCATTGTCTTCTTCATGTTTAATGATAAAGTCCCTGAACGAGTTGTCCTGCGATTTCAGCTTTGGCCTTATGCCGGAAGAATCAGGGTGAATATTATAGCTGACAACAGATGGAAGATACCGCTTGACTGCGTCACGAAATTCTCTCTCACTGGATTCTACCTTGTAATCGATGCCATCAACAAAGTATGTGTTGGGACCCAGTCTCACCGAACCAGAAAGATCAGGCGTCATGTGAATGCCAAGTCCATCTCTGGTGGGAACCGGATAGACGAGCATCTTTACAGGCGGTTTCCCTGATATTCTGAAATAGTCCCCTTTGCATAATCTGATCCGGTAACCCAGTTTCTCTATGTCCATGCCAGCCATTGCTGCAACTCTGTCCGCATAAAGACCAGAACAGTTTATAACAGTCTCTGCCTGCACGGAAAACCTTTCCCCAACACTTATCCCAATCAATTCATAACCATCATCATTTTTCTTTATATGTGTAATCTCCGTTTCTATTGCCACCGTCGCCCTGTTTTTTTGAATTTTTGTTAGAAAATGATTCATGAGATCTTCAGGTTCTATTATTCCAGTGGAGGGCGTGTAAATTGCTCTGTCTACAATGATATCGGGTTCAAGTTTCCTGACTTCATCAGTATCCAGTAATTTCAGGCCCTCAACACCGTTATCCTCCCCATTCTTTCTGAGACGTTCAAGCTCCCTGATCTCATCGTCTCCGACCGCCACGGTCAATTTTCCAAGTTTTTTAAACGGGATTCCATAATCCTTGCATAACTCATATATCATTGAATTTCCCTTGACGCATAACTCTGCTTTCAGTGACCCTCTTGGATAATGTATTCCGGAGTGTATAACTCCACTGTTATGGCTGCTTGTTTCCAGTCCGGTTCTTCTGTTTTTCTCAAAAACGTAAACTGAATCGTTAGAGTTGGAAAGTTCGGCCGCAACAGCTAGGCCAATTATTCCAGCCCCTATGATTACAATCTTCGCTTTTTCCATCTTTTTCCATTAAACTATTAGATTTAATAAAGATTGACAGATCAATCGAACAGATATTGTTGCAGACAAAAGGGTGAACATCATTTTAATTTGACCGTGATAGTAGGAAATATATTTCTGGCCCAGAATTGAACTTTCACATGCTTTAATAGAAGGAAAATGTCGACGTCATCTTTTTGGTTTCTTCCTTTGGGGATATGAAATGCGAAATAGTTGAAAAATATAAGATCAACTAATTCTCTGCAATCACGGGATTTCTAAGTGTAGCAAGGTTCCCGAGTGAAACTTCCACCTTATCGTCTTTGTTCAGGAAATTTCGCCTGTTGTAATATGCCACTCCACCAGGGGTACCAGTTGATATAACATCGCCAGGTTTTAGTGTGATGCCCCTTGATATATTCTCCATGAGCACGTCAATCTTGAACACCATGTCGTCCACTAAAGAATCCTGCTCGGTTCTGCCGTTTACCTTAAGTGTCAGTTTCCTGGAATAAATGTCACCGACCTCATCCTTTGTTATGAGGACTGGGCCGAGTGGAAATGATGAGTCAAGCGTTTTTCCCGGAACCCAGTCTGTAAACCTTTTCCCTTCTCTGTCTGTCTTTATCTGCAAATCCCTGAAACTGATGTCGTTGGCTAACGTGTAGCCAGCTATGTAATCCTCGTAATTCTTTCTGTTTATGTACTTTGTCCTTTGCCCTATGATTACTCCCACTTCTCCCTCCCAGTCAACCATCTGTGATACTTTCGGTTTCAGGATCGGTTCCATGTGAGCAATAAGACTGTTCCTCATCCTTGTGAAAAACAACGGTTGAAGAGGGGGTTCTCTGTGCTGTTCCTTGAGGTGCCCGTAATAGTTTATCGCCACCATGAGTATTTTCTCAGGATTGTTAACAACCGGCAAATACCTAAATGATGATTCCGGCAACGGCGGAGTTGAGTCAACAATTTCTCTTTCTTTTCCCTGAATCTTTTCCAGAAGATTGTTCGCAAGAATAAAGTCGATATCCAGGTCACCTTTAAGGTCTACTTTCAACAGACCAGCGTCTATGATATGAAATCCATCGCCGGAAGATACGGAAGCACACTTTCTGTTGTTGTAATAAATGTTGGCGATTTTCAAGAAAATCGCCCCTTATCTCTTACGTTTGGCTTTTTCGCCAGTAGGCACAAAATAGACGTCTGTAGGGCTTATCTTGAGATTCCTCCTGAACTTTGCCCTTATTGGCATTCCCACGTAAAGATCTTCTGCATCCGCGCCTATGAGTCGAGCCATAAAAAGAGAATTCACGCCGTCAAACTCCACGAGCACAAGATGAAATGGTGTTTCTTTGAGAAACTCTTCGCTTCCAAAATAGCACGTTGTAAAGGAATGAATTCTTCCTTCCTTGGGAAGCTCGTACCATTCTGTCTCCGCACCGCACATCATGCAGTGGGACCGGGGAGTCGCATAGACATATCCACATTTTTTGCATTTGCTCCCCATAAGTTTCTTCTTTGCAAGAGACGTGAAGAAAAGTGAATCCTGTGCGTAACTGTGGATGTAGTCTATTTCATAATGGGATTTCACCACAAGTGGATCAAAACTATAGACCTCTGTACCTATCTGGGTTTCCTCCATCTTTGCTTGTGGATTGATCGTCATTTAACCGCCTCCATTATTGACACCGTAACATATGTTCCTGTACCCGCATGACTGTGGATCAGTCCTGTCTTGGGATTCTTCAGTTGAAGTTTATCGTTTCCAAAGTGTTTCTTTATGGTTTTCTGGAGCTGCCAGAACATAAAGACTGACTGCATTATCCCAGTCGCGCCCACTGGATGACCACATGCAAGAAGACCTCCCGAAAAATTAACGGGCAATTTTCCATTCAGATTCGATTTGCCCTCCTCAATGAACTGACCGCCCTCACCGTATTTGCAGAGCCCAAGATCCTCGTAGGTCTGTATTTCTGAAGAGGTATAGGCATCATGTAATTCAATTGCATCAAGCTGTTCAAGCGGATCTGTTATTCCTGCACCCTCGTATGCCTCCTTTGCAGCGGATCTTCCAGCCCTGAATGAATGAACACCCGGATATTGAAGATTCTTGTAATCTGAGGATTTCTCATTGGGAAGCAACGGTACTTTTCCAAACGGTCTGTCCGCAAGCCTCATTGTGTCTGTACCTGTTCCTATGCTCTTTACAAGCACAGGATGGTCTGTTATCTCGAAAGCTTTCTCCTCAGAAGCGAGGATAGCAACAGCAGCACCATCTGACATTGTGCACACGTCCAGTCTTGTAAGTGGTGAGGATACCATAGGCGAATTTCTGACATCTTCAACGGTAATATTCATGGGGCTCTGCGAGTAAGGATTATTCAACGCATTCTTGTGATTCTTAACTGAGACCTTAGCAAGTTGCTCAACCGTAGTTCCAAATTCATGCATATGTCTCCTGGCCATCATAGCATAATATCCTGTGTAGAAACCCCCCACTGGGTAATCAAAATTGGTATCGCTGGCAAGGGCGATGAATTCATTGCCCTTCCACGTGTTTACATGAGACATACTCTCGAAACCGTATACTGCACACGTATCCATCCGGCCGGAAGCGATTTCCTCAAATCCGGTCTGGAATGCTAGTCCACCCGTGGCGCCTCCTCCCTCGACCCTTTTGCTTGGTTTTGGTGTAAGTCCAAGATAATCCTGTACCATTATTCCGGACATCAGTTGTCTCTGGAAATGATCAGAGAAATACGAGGCCACCGATCCATCTATGTCGTTCAGTGTCATCCCTGCATCTTTCATCGCGTAGTCAAATGCCTTTTTTACCCGCAGCCTGAAGTCCATATCCGGAGTGGCTTTAGCAAACTTTGTCACTCCGCCTGAGACCATATACACTTTCCGTCCTTCGTGCTTCATAAAACCAATCGATTATACCTTCACTTTTAATAAAGTTAAGTTTACGATCGACTGCACAAACTTTATCACTCTTATGAACGATAACTGATGCGAGAGCCGGGATTTGAACCCGGGTTAAGGGCTTGGGAAGCCCCTGTGATAACCACTACACTACTCTCGCAACCTGCCACTATCCCTTCGGAAAAGTATCGAGTTTATTAAATGATTGTGCCACCCGAATGTATAAATTTGATAAATAAGTTTTATCATAAACTGGATTGGGCGTAAGAGTCAAATAACCAGGAAAATATTACTACGACGTGAGGCCCAAAATTGTATTACTAAGTGCAATATTTATTGTCACCGTTTTGGTAGGCTCATCTTTTGCGTACTTCTATACAGAATACTATTCTCCACCATTCAACAGAAACTGGAAGGTGGATCCTGGCAATATGGATTATTCACAAGAGATGGGTGAAATATCGATAAACGATACATTTTTCTGGATTGATTTTAATGGCTGGAGTCAGACAGGGACCGTGTTTAGTAATAATCAGTCTTTTTCTCTGAATGCTCTGGCACTCAATAATGGTACATTTTTATGGAGAGAAAATTTTATGCTCTCACTTTTTTCTGGTTCGCTTCCGCAGATTTACAATTACAAAGGGAACATAGGACTTTTAGTTCCAGCTTTTGACATCAATCTGCCGGGGTATGTTGTAAACTCCAATTCTTTGGCCCTCTATTTCATTCTTATAAGTGCAAGAAATGGAAGCATTATTTTCCATAGTAAAATCATTCCTCACAACGCTTATCCCTTTCCCATAATAAGTACATTTACTCTTGACGGAAACAATGTAATCTTCACCAGCGTTGGATCCCTCGGCGAATTCCAGAACATCGTATGGACCATGTATGAAATTAACGTGACGGAATGGAACGTACCCAAGAATACCACATGGAACGAGAGCATTGATTGGAAGGTGGCTGCAAATTTCATGGGCAATCAGTTGGTATACACAGATTTTACGCCACAAGATTCAGTTCTGATGCTGGATGGGTTGTTAAATCCCGTTAGATCTTACTATAACTCTGAAGTCGTTGTACTTAACACTACCAACGGGAATGTGATTGCGAATGTTATGGTTAATGGTACATTAAGCAACCCTCGATTGTATGATAAAAATCTCCTTTTTCTTGACTCGTTCAATGGCAGTTATGCGATGAGATCAATCAGCATTGCTTCTGGAAATTACACAAACAGGTTCTCTGTGTTTACAAATGAAGTTTATTATGTTGGTAACGACGTTATTTTCAGGAACGCAGAGAATATCTCCGCTTATACAGTTACGGGTAGCTTTGAATGGGTAGCAGGTATTCCAATGTCACAATATACAGATAATTATATGATTTTGACTCCAGTCCTGCCTGGATACTTATTGATATCTTTGATAGGAGACCATAGCCTATACACGATATTCAATCTCTCCAGCGGCCTGATGTTATGGCGCGTCCATTATGATTCTTCTCGTTTGTTTGGTACCCAAAATAAGATCTACACCCCGCTGACTTGTTCAAACGGCCTGTTGATTTATACTTTGACGGCAAACAACCAGGTCTCACTATTATCTGACAACGTGACGAACCTTCTGTGAATCTATCACATGATTCTTTTACAGTGAGAACTGCCATCAGATATTTCGGAAGGGACCATTCAACCGGCTGAATAAAAAATCAATTCAACTTGTTTATGCAGGATTATAAAAAATTTTAAAAGAGGGTGGTTTAATACCAGCCTCTGAGTTTCATTGCGTCTGCAACTCTCTTTATGGAGATCGTGTAAGCTGCAGTCCTTGTGTCTATTTTCAAGTTTTTGGAGGTGTCAAGAACTTCTTTCGTGGCTTTCGTAAGCTTCTCATCCAGTCTCTTGTAGACCTCTTCCTCAGACCAGAAATACCCGCTTATGTCCTGAGCCCACTCAAAGTAGGAAACTGTCACACCACCGGAGTTTGCAAGGAAATCTGGAAGCAGGATGATACCCTTCTTGTAGAAGATCTCGTCCGCATCCGGAGTTGTGGGGCCGTTTGCAAGTTCGAGAATAATCTTGGCCTTGACCTTGTCCGCATTGGCTGCAGTGAGTTGGTTCTCTATTGCTGCTGGTACGAGAACGTCGACACCAAGCTCAAGAAGCTCTTCGTTTGAAATCTTCTTTGAACCGGGGAATCCACTGACAGTACCATTCTTTGCCTTGTAGTCCATGAGGTCTTTGTATTTTATTCCACTTTCCAGGTAAATGCCACCCTTGGTGTCTGATACTGCAACGACTTTTGACCCAAACATTTCTTGAATAAGTCTGACTGCAAACTGCCCAGCGTTTCCAAATCCCTGTACTGCGACCTTTGCCTTGGAAAGATCGATGTTGTTCTTTTTTGCTGCTTCCCTGAGCACAAACATTCCACCTCTTGCAGTTGCGTCTCCTCTTCCAAGAGATCCGCCCAATTCTATTGGTTTACCTGTTATCATACCTGGCGCTGACTTTCTTACGATCATTTCGTATTCGTCCATCATCCATGCCATAATCTGTGGAGTGGTGTAAACATCAGGTGCAGGGATATCAACTTCAGGACCCACGAATTCTCCAATTGCTCTTATGTAACCTCTGCTGAGCCTCTCTAACTCACCAGCACTCATTTTCTTTGTGTCACAGATAACTCCACCTTTAGCACCACCGAGAGGGATGTCTACTATTGCGGTCTTCCATGTCATCCATGCTGAAAGTGCCTTCACTGTGGACAGGTTCTCTTCAGGGTGGAATCTGATGCCTCCCTTTACCGGTCCCCTCGCGTTGTTGTAGTGGACTCTGAATCCCGTGAAGACTTTCGTCTCTCCGTTATCCATCTTCACTGGTATTCTTACCTGCAGTATCTGCTGTGGTTCTTTTAGAAGTTCCAGTGCCTGCTTGTCCAGTTTAATTACCTTTGCAGCCTTTTCGAGTTGTTTAACGGCTATATCAAAAGGATCAAGATCCTCTTTTTTTACCTCTTGTGCTATCATAGAGATTTTCCTGCCTGTTAAGGCAGTCCGTATATCGCCGGAACGGTATTTAAATTTCCGGCTAAAACAATAGGCGATCCATATAAGAAATGTTTATCTATACAATAAGACATTAAACTGAATGGATAGAAGCAGATCCATTTTACTGTTTGGACTTATTGGACCCCTATTAACACTTGTTTTAATATTCATAGATATAGCAATATCCCCCTGGTATTCATGGAGCAGCAATGCTCTGAGCGACCTTGGAGTTCACCCGTATTCCTATCTTTTTAATGGCGGAGTAATAATCGGTGGTCTTGCTGAGATGATCTTTTTCGTCTACGTTGGGAGAAAAGTGAACTATTTTAGAGGAATATACCTAGTGCTCGCGGTGGGTGGTGTCTCGCTTGCTCTGGTAGGCGTTTTCAATGAGAATTCTCCTGACGACCTGCACCTAATCTTTGCCCTTCTCTATTTTGTCCTTTTCCCGATATCGGCCATCATAGTGGGTGCAAGAACTGCCGGGAAACACAATGGATTTTCCATTTATTCGATCCTGAGTGGCATTATAGCCCTCGCTGTTATACTTTACGGCATAATGTTCATATTCAGGGTAGTAACACACACTGTTGGTCTGGGAGTCCCTGAAATAATTGAGGCTATGATTCTGGCCCTATGGTCTGCAGTCATTTCAATATCCCTTGCCAAAGATAACGGATTGTTCGAGGTTGTTGACAAGACAAATAGTACAAAGTCGTAGGCACTTACCAATATTTTGTCTATCCTGAGTAAATGTTGGAAAATTGCTGAAACTACTCATTGTGTAATATCTGCCTAAACCGAGATTATAGAATTTATAGTGTTTATGATTTAGGGCCGCCCTCAAACTTCCTTATCCTGAATTTCGTCATTCCTGGACCCTACAAAATCTGCATGAGGCAATCAACATGGCTTGTATCGTACCCACTTGGGGAATCGCGCTTCCTCGAGTGCTCTAATGGAGAAATTTAGATACACCATGCCAATACAGTCCGGTGATGGGCTATTATTTCACACGTCAGTAACTGTTGTAAACGTCAAGGAATGTCTCAATTAATCTTTCCAACGTGTACCATCACAGTATAATTGATTGGAGTATGTTCATATGTATAGATACAACCGAATAATGAAGAGGAATCCTTTGCGGTTCAGGGCACAAAATGGGATCGTAATGGGAAATGATTTTTTTGAAGGCACCGTAAGAATACCGGAATCTGATACCCCGGGGCATCTAATGGTTCTTGGGAAAAGTGGAACTGGAAAGTCCAATCTCCTCAGAAATATTTCCAGTTCTGTTCTTGAGTCCGGATCTACGCTCATAATGATTGACCCGCATGGTAAACTCGCTCATAGTGTGGTGTCTGACTACAACAGGGAATGTGTGTACTTGACGCCATTTCCGTCCCAATCATCAAGATTTTTGGGCTTCAACATAGTCACCAACGATGGCTCCGAATATGACGTTGAGATTATAAGTCAGTGGATTAAGGACCTGTTTTCAAGTTCATCAGAACTTTCCAGTAACACCTGGGGACCACGCCTTTCTCTAATTTTTGGTTCTTTGATGAAGGAATATCTAATTTCAAAAAGAGATGGAACCATTGGAGACTTCGCCAGAATAATCATCGACAGAAAGGAGATCAACCTGATGATGCAGGGAAGCCAGGCGCAGGAGCTGAAGAACTATGTTTCCTCCATAATATCTGACTGGAGAAGGTGGACCGATTATGTCTCCAGCAGCATGAACAAGCTCCTTCCCGTTCTTTCAAATTCCTTTACAAGACGCATGGTTTCTTCTCCAACCGATTCCTTCGATCTTTCCAGAATTTATGATGGCAAGGAAAAACTTGTTGTTATCGAGGCATCTAAATCATTGCTCCCGGAGGAGACAGCAAGGATCCTATCCTTACTGATGCTGATGAAGATGTGGATGATTGCTCTGAGGTATGGAAATGAGCAAAGCAGGATTTACATACTTATTGACGAGATTCAGAACATACCTGCAATAGTGCTTGAGAGGATGCTGAGCGAGGGGAGGAAATTTGGTATAAGACTTATCATGGCCACACAATTTCTGGATCAGCTTGACAAGAATTTTATTAAATCCATAATGGGAAACGTAAGAAACTTCGCGAGTTTCAATGTATCTGAATCTGATGCAAGGATACTCTCGTCTACCATTTCAGACAGGAAGATATCTGGAGAGTTATACGATACTCTGCTGTCACAGAATGTGCATACTTGTATTCTCTGGAACATGAATGATTCCGGGATCTCAGGACCAGTCAGCTTTACTTCTCCCGTTTCACAATCTCCGATTAATACTGAAAGGGTAAATGAGATCAGGGATTCTTTCATCGATCGCAACGGATTGAAGCAATTTACGGAGCCTATTGTGGAAGAGGAGAAGACCATTCATGAAGATATGATAGATATTTTTGATAAGTTCCTCTCCAGAAACAAGATAGCAATGGAGAGGAAGGCGAGAATATCTGGCTCCATTCCTGACGGCCTGTTCTCAATAATGGGAAATGAGATCATACTGGAAACAGAAGTGTCTGATCTGGAAAAGAAGGTGAGAATAATCGAAAAACTTTCTCAGTATTCGGGAAGAAAAATTGCTTTTCTGACGGATAGGGATCAGACTCCCAGACTGATGTCGTACATACTTTCCGCTTCCAGCTTTGATAGAAAAGATGGCGTCATACATGAAAATGGCGCTAAGAGAGGAAAAGATACTTTCTACTTCTCTGATTTTGGAGACTTCTTCCGCAACGTTTATCTCATAGAGATGAGGGGAAACAGGTTTTACCTCTTCCAGGTTAACAAATTTAAACCACTTTCTGTAAACGATTTCCTGAATCCTGGAAGCTTTTCAAGATTTTTAGAGGAATCTGATTTTGGTGCAATCGCTTCGTCAATATACGGCACGATGTTGAAGACCAGAACCTTTGGGATCGAACGTGGCAGAATCCAGATTCCTCACATTTCCAATGATAAGATGGATGTTTTTCTTTCTGATCTCGGAAAAGACGGAATCGTCACTCCAGAATTTCTCATAGATAGAGTGCGAATTCTTGCAGAACGGGTCCAGTGAAATCTACGTTTTTTATTGTTTGAATTGAAGTGGTCATCATTTAATAAATTACATTTGTTGTTATATTATAGCCTATATAACATAAGGTTTAATACTTATTAATACGTTTATCTATTCATGGAAGTTAAGGTTCAGAACGGAGAAGACTTCTACAGAACGGCATATAATTTTGTGAAAAAGCATGCAGCAACCGACAATGAGTTCATTAACAGGTTCGCGAAGGGAGAGATATCTAGGGATGAATTCATCAGGTTTTCAAAGGAGTTCTACCACTTTACACGAGAGTGGCCCTCTATACTTTCGATACTCCTGGTGAATACGCCCGATGAAAACGATGCTGAGAACCTAACCACAATCCTCGTTTCTGAACTTGGCGATTCTGACCCTAAGAAAAGACACGAGCTTCTTTATAGAAAGTTCCTGAGAAGCATCGGAATAGATCCGAGTGATGTTGTGCTGAGCAAAAAAGTGAAGACAACAAAAGAGTGGCTCGACGGGATGAGAGCATATTTTGCGTCGGACCATTTTGAGGCTCTCGGTGCCGAATTCGGCCTTGAGAACATGGCGATACCAATGTGGGACAAGTTGCTTGCCGGGCTGGATGTATGGGCGAAAAAGAACCCTGAATTCAGCAAGATGGATATTGAGTATTTCACCTTCCACAGGGAACTGGAAATCCATCACGAAGAGGCAATGGAGGACGTACTTGGAACGCACAAGAATAACCCGGAAGCACAGAAAAAGTTCATATCCGGCGCTGATGGAATTCTTAATCTGGAGAAAAAGTTCTGGCTCGGTCTTTCAGACAAAATGAGCCACAACTGAGAATGCCTGTCTTATTTTCCGACCTTTTTTTCGTTATTTCGGTAGTTTATCATTTCCCGGATGAATATTTTCATGAATTTCATGTTCTGAGTGACCTTGCTTGATCCCGCAGTCCTTTCCTTGAACACGTATCCTATCTCGGCTATCTTCAGGTTTTTATTCGAACTCATAATGCATAATGGTATCTCGAAGCCACGCCATTTCCGATCTATGATTATATTCAGGTCTCTCCGGAATCCGATAAAATTAGACATCGGATCTGAAATTCCCCTTGCGGACTTCAACAGGATCTTGCTTATAAATGAGGCAGCCCTGGAGATCACCCCCCTAATAGCTTTCCTGTCCCCGGTTGATCCTCCGGGAGCAAATCTGCTCGCAATGACCATGTCATAACCTTCATTGAGCTTATTATAAATTTCAATTAGTTTCTCAGGAGGATGCTGAAGATCGCTGTCCATTATGACAACGAATCTGCCGGTGGATGCCATAACCCCCCTGTACCTGGCTATGAGCGTTGTCTGTTTCACATCGCTTAATATGTACTTTCCGTTTGAATGGGTTGAACAGTAGTCGACAATAAATTCCTTTGTGCCGTCCTTACTCCCGTCGTCACAAAATATAATCTCATGATTAACTTTGAGTATTGCCGCAATTCTCCTTATCAGTTCCGGGAGATTATCTATCTCGTTATAAGTCGCAAGAACTATTGACAGGTCAGGAGGAACAGGTTCACTCATACTCCTGGTTGGCATTAGATCGGGATATTTGATAATTTCTTAGAAATAATGCTAGGGTGATTCCAGAACTATTCTCTGGTAACAGTTATTCCCCAGACCAGCTTCATTGAAACAATATAATTGGGAATTATGGCTACTATACTGCCTACAATATTTCCGTAATCAGGTATTATTCCATAAAATCTGTAAAGCGATAGCTGCACCGCAATCGATGTCAGATCACCAAGTACGTACACTGCCTGAAATCTTACAAGTCTGCTGAGAAGACCAATATATCCAGGATTATGAACGCCCTGGTTCCTTGTTGACCACATGTCGTTGATAAAGAATCCAAAGGTGACGCTGATCACATTCGCTAATATCAGTACGAGTGTGATGTTCAGATATCCTTTCGCAAATAGCGTTCCCACGAATATCACGATCTCGGAAACTGTAAAGCCACCGCCACCGGTTATGATGAATTTTGTAGCACGAACCTTGTTAAGGCTGTAGAATCGACGTATTCCAGCCAGAAGACCGTTTCCTTCATAATTCATCCGGACCACACTTAATTTTCCAGTTTTCTTTCAACTTTCCATACCAGATAATCGCTGGAGAAGTAGTTGATCAGGAAACCGATGAATATTCCTGCTATGTTGGCTATGAGATAGTCGGGTATTATACGGAAGTCTGTGAATGCAACTGTCGAAAAGATATTGACAACCGCACCGATCCCCGTAAATACGTTGTATTTGAAGAGTTTTACAAAGACATTTCCTCCTTTCCTGTCCGAAAACGTCCACTTATTGTTGAATGAAAAGTTCCATATTACGGAAGCTTCAATTGCTATCACGAGCGAGACGGGCAAAATGAAAAAAGACAGCCCTGCATCATAAATACCAAGTATATTGTGAAACAGATACAGAAAGCCCTCATTGATCACAACGCCGCTAAGACCAACCAGGCCGAATTTTATAACCCTGAATTTTGACAGCTGAAGAATTGCATAAATGTATGAGAAATACTGTTTGATTGAAAGCATTCGCTTCGATCCGTGCCTATTAGTGGTGAAAGGCACCTCAGCAATGCGGGAAGCCTTGTTTCTGATCAGTATCTCTGCCAGCACGGTTTGAATACCTGTATTGAAATCCAGATCTTCCAGTGCCCACCGCCTCACCACAAAAACGTTTGAAAGAGGATCGGAAAGGCCGGAAAGTTCCCTGACCAGGACCTTGGCAATTATTGTCTTCATATCTCTTATCTTTCCTCGTGAGGCAACCACGAGATCGTATCCCTCATTTGCCTTATCCAGCATTCTCCTGACCAGATCTCCGTTAATGTGACTGCTCGCGTCAGATACGACGATAAAATCCCCTGTTGAACTCTTCATTGCCTCGCTAAAATTCTCGTTGAAATTTCCACAGTTCTTTATCCTGACAACCTTAAGCGATGAAGAAAATTCAGGATTTATGGATGAATAAGAAGAATTATCGTCGTCAATGATAACGATTTCGATTTTGTAATTAAGATCTTCAAGTGAAGTTGCAAAATCGCCGATGGGAAAATCACTCGAACCATGGTATATCTGCAAGGAAAGGGTTTCCATCTTAATCACTCTATTCTGACCGAATCAGCGGCAGGAATCACAGCCTCTGATATCCCTATACCATAATTAATGCTTTCATTTGAATAATAGGAACCTTGTAACAGGAAGGGACTTATTACAGTTGAACCGTTTTCATAAAGCGTAAAGTTGCTAAAAAAGACTGAATATGAAGCGTCTGAAGAATTTACAGACGCCACCACGCTGAAAGTCACCGTGTTGAGGGACACGTTCCACTGCGGCATCTGTTCGGCTATTTTTGCTGCCTGGGCAAAGCTGATGAGAGTACTGTTTGACTCCACAATATAAGATGAGCTATTCAGTTCCTGATATGAGAAGAGGTTCCCGGCACTTCCACTGGCAGTCGAGTTATAACCAAACCACAAAAATTTTGAATTTTGTGATAAAGAGATAACAATGCCAAAGAATGATACCATTCTTCCATTTGTCACCACTGTGTTGTAATTGCCTGATGCAACTTGGTTATGATAGTCATATGATAGGGAGAAATTATCATTTGCCAACATCGTAAGATTCAAAACAGTTGAAAGATTGGAATAAGTCGGACCCGTGTCTGTAACAGTATGGTTTCCCCTCAGGTTGATACCATACAGCCCATATTCGTACGAAGTAATGGTATTGGAAGCAGAGGTGGTAAGGTTCCAGGATGGGTAAATTTCTGGCGAAGAATATGTTGGATAACTCAGCGTTGGATTTTTCATAGGATAGACCGCCTTCAGATCAAACGGAACTTTCTGGTCATAAAAAGACTGCATATTGTTACCGTAATATGCTTCAATCTTAAACGTAACGTTGTTTGGCAATATATCAACTGAGGTTCTCGGATATATGGTTAGGGTGTTATTTCCTGCAGTCACTATTGAGTTTCTTGGACTCCACAAGAGGGAGTTTAAATTGCTTGTTGCCAGAGTATAATAGAATATTCTGAAGTTCATAGGAGTCGATGATGGCGATCCCTGTACGGGAACATATGTAAGGTTGACCTGCATCTGCGTTATAGAATTGGGAATAAGGTACGGGTCTGATGCGTTATATACAGAAGTAATATGAATCTCGTTCATTTGCGATGTGGATGAATAAGCATATCCTGCAGACGCAAAAGTTCCTGTCAGAACAATTGCAATGGAAAGTAAAAGCGTCACATTCTTCTTGCTCTTCAGCGCATTATCGATCTTTCCTAAAAATCCTCTAAAGGTATAGTTTAGGTGTTTGGTAGCACTTGTCCTGAAGTCGAGGATATAATCATGGGCGAAATCAGGCATCAGGAGAAATATCAAGTAAGGCCAATAAATAATGTAGTTTTCTAGGGACCTGTAATCGAAGAAGAATATTATCATTGGGAAGGCAAAAAAGGAATATTTCAGTTGGAAATAATACCCAATATAAATGAAAAGGAAGGCCAGCAACAGAAGAACCATTATTGCACCGAAGATAATTGACGGAATATACAGATAACCCGCAAAAGCCAATATTGAAGGACCTAGACCGACTCCTATTATTGGTTGGGAAGCGATCGAGGCGACATGAGTGAACCAAAGGTACGGACTCATCAGTATAAACGGAATGTTTGTGGCGAAGAAGCTCAGGAGCACAAATATGAAGAATATCACTACATCCTTCTTTTTCTGGTTATTTTCCATGAATACAAAATAAAGATAGAATGGGAAAATTATCGCCCCAATCTGCTTGTATGATAGGGAAAGCCCGAAGAAAAGACCTGATACCCATGGTTTCTTCCGAAATACATAGGAAAGACCAATGAAGGTGACCCAGATTATATCATCCCCTCCGTTGAACGAAAAATCAACATATTCCAGATTGATTAGCATGACAATTATCAGGAACGGTATACTATTGGTGAAACCGGTCTTTTTGTAATAATAATAGATGATGAGTATGGAGACAAAGTTGAAGAAAAGTATGATCAGATAACTTCTGAAGTTAAAAAATACAGCCGGAATGTATACCAGCACAGAAAGTCCTGGATAAACAAGGTAATTCACGGCTCCGCCTTTAAGAAGGGGCGTTATCATGTAGGGGGGGAAATTGAGATTCGTGAACACACTTGCCATGTTGGCATCAATGTAAGGATTTCTGCCATGAAGAAACAGGTATGCAGCATATGTGTCTGCCGCAAGTTCATCCGTACCGTATGGGGGCACATATAATCCTATCACACCAGAGAAAATCGCAAATGCCAGTCCGAATCCGATCAATGGAAGTGATGAGATGAGCTTCGATTCAGTGCCTATGAATACAGAATAGATAACAAGAACACCACCGACAAGGATTAGTGCCCACTGCAGTACTATAATCACCAGGTAAAGGTACCCTACAACCATCCAAATTATGAACGAATAATTTATGAAAATTACTCCCAAAACAACGTAGAGAAGCCGCTTTGTTGGTATGGGAATCTTCAGTCTCTCCCCAACCAGATCCTTTTCATCTTCCATTTTATGGCATACTCCATTCTTCTACGGGCAATGTTCATTCTGATCTCTTAAGAATATAAAAGGATTTTATGACTGCCTCATTGATTTGGTTGCCATGCTTAAGCAGCATCATTCTTTCTACTTTAAGGAACCCTGAACAAAATAAAATACTGGGATATATAAACCACACTATACGAAGGGTCTATTCCCTGTGTATGTGCAGGAATAATAACATACGATACATTATATTCATGTATCAATGAATCAGTGTAGGAAACATTTTGAGACGAATTGTAAATCATTATGTAAGCTGCATAGTTCTCCGCCCATTCTACAGGCTGAGTAAGGTAATTGGAGGGTTGAAATGCCAGAACGGGATTCCCGGCATACCCCATTATATCAAAGGCGAGTGGGACAGGCGCGGCTATAACCGCCTGACCTGATAGGTTTTTATGCACAAAATTCAGAAGTCCCATTGACTGTACATCAAGGGACGCATTGCCAGTGTCAGATCCATAGAAAGTGTGACTCTCATAATTAAATGATAAGCCAGTTACAGCGTTGAGCAACACTAGGAGAATGATAGCATATCCTGCAATACGCCTGACTGTGATTTCCCGGCTATATGAGCCGATACGAGTAGAGGATTTCATTAGCTCTTTTACTCCGTAATACAGAGGGTTTATTGCAACAATGAATCCAGTGAAGAGAACGAAATAGAACAACCTAACAAAGAGCACAGGATCCTTAAATTCAAGTAACGAAAGGACCAACGCGACTAACATGATAATGTAGGCAAAATCGATCTTTCTATTTTGCCTCAATTCACCCCTCATCTTGAATATCAGGAAAAACAGCAGGACAACGTACAATGCAAAGATAAAGACAAACATTGAAAGGGGACCGAGCGGTTGTTGCAAGCTGAAAATGTCAGAGCCAAGATCCTGCATTATTCCAGAGCTCGAAGGTATCCCGACACTGTATTTCAAAAACTCTGGAGAAGATGTTGGAAATGCAGAATCCTTCACCCACCAGATCCTCGGTGCATACCAGTATGCTCCAAACACAGAAGAGATTAGAACCGAAATCA